>NZ_RZOL01000720.1:0-1562 GCF_004022985.1 Mesorhizobium sp. M7A.F.Ca.ET.027.02.1.1
GGTCTGGACATGCTTGCCCTCGCCGCCCTCGTAGCGCATCAGCGCCACCGGCCGCAGCGGCATGCGGTCCGTGCCGGCATAGGTGATCTTGCCGGTGATGCCTTCGAAATCCTTGAGGCCGGCGATGGCGTCGCGGATCGCCTTAGGGTCGTCGGAGCCCGCCGTCTTGACCGCCTGGTCGAGGATCAGGCCGATCTCGTAGCCATTGACTTCATAGGTCGATTCCGGTGCGTGGCCGGCATATTTGGTGAAGGCTGCGTTGAAGGCCTCGAGCTTGCTGCCCGGCTCGGCATAGCCGGCCGCGGTGTAGACGACGCCATCGACCAATTTGCCGAGCGCCTTGATGGTCGGCGTGCCGATGGCATCGGCGCCATAGACCGGGATGGTGACGCCGGCGCCGCGCAATTGCTGGATGAAGGCCGGGAAATCCGGCTCGTAGGCCGCCGTCATGATCAGGTCGGGCTTGTCGGCCAGGCCCTTGATGTTGGTGATCTCGGCGGAAAAGTCGGGCTGGCCCATGCTGAAGGTGCCGCGGCCGACAATGGCGCCGCCCTTCTTCTCGAACACCTTGCCGAAATATTCCGGCAGATTGGCGGTGTAGGTGGAGTCCGGCGAAGTCAGCAGGAACACCTTCTTCTTGCCTTCCGAGACGGCGAAGTCGGCGACCGCCGTCGCCTGCACATTGTCGGCCGGATAGGTGCCGAACATGACGTCGCCGACCGCGCCGGTGAGCACGGGGGCGGAGCCGCACAGCGTCAGGGTCGGAATACCAAGCGGCTGGGTCAGCTGGCCGGCGGAAATCGAGGGATCGGCATCGCACGGCGTGATCATGATCTTGGCGCCGGCGTCGATCAACTCCTGGGCGACGGTTGCGGTCTGCGCGGTGTCGGAGCGGGTGTCCTTGATCAGCAGCTTGACGGTGTATTTGCCAGCGAGGCCACCCTTGGCGTTGAGCTCGTCGAGCGACATGCGCAAGCCGGCAAGTGCCGGCTGGTCGTAGGGAGCGAGGCCACCGGTCTGCGCGGTCGCGGCACCGATGATGATCTCCTCGGCGCTGGCCGTCGAAATGGCGGCGATGCCGAACACGGCCGCGCACAGGGCGGCGCGATGGAGGCGATAGAGGCTTGGCATGTCGGTTCTCCTTCTGGATTTCTTATGGTTGGCTGTCGTTGCGGGTCATGCGGTCTGGTTTTCAGGCGTTGCGGTCTTGGCGCGCGACGTGCGGCTGCCGAGATAGGCTGCGATCACGGCGGGGTTCTTCTGGACATCGCCCGGCGTGCCGTCGGCGATGACGCGGCCATGATCGATGACGACGATGCGCTCGCACAGGTTCATCACCAGCCGCATGTCGTGTTCGATCAGGACGACGCCGATGCGGCGCTCGGTGCGGACTGTCGAGGGATCGAAACCAGTTCGGCGGTCTCGACGGCGTTCATGCCGGCGGCCGGCTCGTCGAGCAGCAGGAAGCGCGGCTTCAACGCCAGTGCACGTGCCACTTCGAGCCGACGGCGCTGGCCGTAGGCAAGCCTGGCGGCCGGTTGATCGGCAAATCTCTCCAGCCC
>NZ_RZOL01000721.1:0-1552 GCF_004022985.1 Mesorhizobium sp. M7A.F.Ca.ET.027.02.1.1
CACCTGGTCCATGAAGTGACCAGCGCGCAGGCCTTCGAAGGCCTGCGGGCTGGTCACTTCATGGACCAGGTGGCGGTCGATGTAGAGCAGGCAGGTGCCGTCGTCCTGGCGATCGACGACATGGTCGTCGAAAATCTTGTCGTAGAGGGTGCGCGGTGCGCTCATGTGCGTAAATCCGTCGATATGAGAATGGGAAAGAGCAGGTACCGGACCTCAGGCCCGGCGAAAGGGACCCGAACAGGTCGGCCTAGGGTAGTCGGCTGGTCAGCGCCCCGGACACGCGCGCGGAAAAACGCGACGGCAGGCGTTTCCTGTCCTGCAGCACGAACCCCTTGTAGGCCGGATCGCCAAAAAGCTCTTCCATGGCGTGGCTCATACCAATGTTTTGGGTTTTCGGCAATTGCGGCGTTCAGCGCCTTTACCTTCTCCCGCAAGGGGAGAAGGTAAGTGGAGTCACAACACTTCAAACACAAACGTCTTCACCAGCGCGTCAGGCTCGGCGATCGCATAGCAGCGGAACCACGGGCTTTCCTCGATCGGCCGCCATTTCCCAGCTAGCTCCAGCTCATCGAACACCGCCTGGAAGCCGCCGCTCTCAAACACCTGGTCGCGCACGGTGAAGATGGCATGGCCGCCCTTGCGGGTGATGCGCACCAGCTCGTGCAGGCCCGACGCCGGCGCATGGCTGATGGTGAACACGCCGGTCGAGAAGAAGGCCCGGAAATACTTGTCAGGCCATGGCAGCGTTTCGCCCAGCATTGCCTGCTTCAGGTCGCTGTAGGCATTGCGGCTGCCGGCGATCTTCAGCATATCGTGCGAGAGGTCGAGCCCCGCAATGTCGCGGTAACCGAGCGCCTTCAGCGAGGGTCCCGACAGGCCAGTGCCGCAGCCGGCATCGAGCAAGGGGCCATCGCCCGCCGGCACATGACGCGCCACCCAGGCGGTGATCAGGAAAGGCAGGAGGTAGCCGAGCGAGGCGGTCTCGCTGTCATAGGTCGCAGCCCACGCGGCATAGGCCTCCTCAAGCGCTTCCGGCGTGTCGGCCGTATAGACGGAATCCAGCGCCGCATTGGCTTTGTCGACGATCATGGGGACCTCCTCAAGGGAATGCTCGGGGATCGTAGCGCTGCCTTGGCCGAAAAACTATTCCTCGTGCTGGCGGCGCAGCCGCCGCTCCAGCGCCCTGAGCGCCAGCGACAGGCCGACGGTCAGGATGAGATAGATGTAGGCCGTTATCGAATAGGTCTCGAAGAAGCGAAAGGAGCCGGCGGCGTAGACCTTGCCCATCTGCGTGATGTCGGCAACGCCGAGCACCGAGACCAGCGAGGAATCCTTGACCAAAGCGACGAAATCATTGCCGAGCGGCGGCAGGATGGTGCGGATTGCCTGTGGGAACACGATCAGCCGGAAACGCTGCGCGCGTGTCAGCCCAAGCGCCTTCGCCGCTTCGATCTGACCCTTCTCCACCGCCTGGATGCCGGCCCGGAAAACCTCCGAGATGAAAGCCGAATAGCCGATGGTCAGCGCCATGATGGCGCGCCAGAGCAGCGAC
>NZ_RZOL01000722.1:0-1549 GCF_004022985.1 Mesorhizobium sp. M7A.F.Ca.ET.027.02.1.1
GGCGTTGGCGACGAAGCGGCTGTTCTTCGGCCCCAATGCACTGGAAATTCGCGGGGCGTTTCCTGGCGAAACGCGATACGGCGCCATCATTTCGGTGGGCGAGTACCCCTCCATCACGGGACCGGGAATGCTCAACCCCATGCTGAAGGTGCCGCATGAATTCATCGTGACGCAATCCTTCGCCATCATCGACAAGCCCCAGGCGCTGACCCAGATGGAGCGGGTCGGGCGCAAGATCGACATGTCGGATGAAGCCGGCTCGATCGTGGGTGATCAGCTCGGGGAAGCGCGCGATGAGCTTCTGTCCTCGGAAGCGCTCTATGGCTTGCATCATCTGACGGTGCTGTGCCTTGGGAAAACCATGGACGACGTGGCGCGCTGCGTGACCGATGTCGGCACGGCGCTGACGGAGGTGTCCGCCCTGTGGGTTCGCGAGGACCTGAATTGTGAACCAGCGTTCTGGGCCACCCTGCCTGGCAATTTCGCCTATGTGGCGCGCAAGTCCATGATCTCATCGAAGAACATGGCGGGCTTCTCGGCCTTCCATAACTATCCGAGCGGCCGCACTGGAGGGGTTCATTGGGGAATGCCGATAAGCGTCCTCGAGACGACGTCGCAAACAGCCTACTTCTTCAACTTTCATGTTCGAGACCTTGGCAACTTCACCCTGAATGGTCCCTCGGGCTCGGGCAAGACCGTGTTGCTCGGATTTCTCGCGGCACAGGCGCAGCGCCTCACGCCGCGCCCCAAGCTGGTGATGATCGACAAGGATCGGGGCCTGGATATCTTCGTGCGGTCGCTTGGCGGTCGCTATGAGGTTCTGAAGGCCGGTGAGCCTTCCGGCTTCAACCCGTTGCACCTTCCCGATACGCCGCACAATCGGGAATTTCTCTTCCAGCTTTTCAGCTTCATGCTGCGTCGATCCGACGGACACGGCCACTCGACGCGCGAAGAGCAAGTCATCCGCAACGCGATCGCCCAGGTGGCAAGCGCGCCGCCCGAAGGTCGAACCATGGAGGAGTTCGCGGAGCTGTTGCGCGGTGCGATGCGCGCCGGCGATGACGATCTCTATTCGCGCTTTCAGCCATGGATGAGGCCGGATCAGCGCGGTTGGTTGTTCAACAACGCGGAAGATTCGTTTTCGATGTCGTCCATTTTTGGCTTCGACATGACCAGCGTGTTGAGCGACGCAACGACCAGCACGGCGGCGTTGCTCTACATCTTCCATCGCATCGAGGAGCTGCTTGACGGGCAACCGGTCATGATCTTCCTCGATGAAGGCTGGAAGCTCCTCGACAATGATATTTTCAGCTACTTCATCAAGGACAAACTGAAAACCATTCGTAAGTTGAATGGCATCATCGGCTTCGGCACGCAGTCAGCAGCGGATATTGTGAAGTCGTCGATCGCCAACACGCTGATCGAACAGACGCCGACCAATATCTTTTTTCCCAACCCGAAGGCGGATGAGGACTCGCACAGGGCGTTCGGGCTGTCCGAACGCGAGATCAAATGGATCCGCGAAACGCCGCCCGAAGCCCGCAAATTC
>NZ_RZOL01000723.1:0-1545 GCF_004022985.1 Mesorhizobium sp. M7A.F.Ca.ET.027.02.1.1
GCGGCGCCTCCGGCCCGCTATTCGGCACCCTTTTCCTGGCACTCGGCAAGGAGATTTCAGCGGCGCCTGATCGCGCCAATCTGACGGCGGCGTTCGGCAAGGCGATCGAAGCGGTGGCAGCACGGGGCAAGTCGCAGGTTGGACAAAAAACCATGCTCGACGTGCTGCAGCCGGTGCATGACGCGTTGCTGCAGGGAAAGACGGCGCCGGAAATCGCAGGTATCGCCGATGCGGCCGCCGAGGCGACCGTGCCGATGAAGGCCCGGCGCGGCCGTGCGTCGTTCCTTGGCGACCGGTCGATCGGCCACATGGATGCCGGTGCACGCTCGACCGCGCTTCTGGTGTGCACGATCGTCGAAACGCTGGAAGGTCAGCCATGAGCAATGTCGGCATCGTCATCGTTTCGCATTCGCCGCTGGTTGCCGAGGGCACGGCCGACATGGTGCGGCAGATGGTGGGCGACGAAGTGCCGCTTGCATGGTGCGGCGGAAACGGCCATGGCGGGCTCGGCACCAATGTCGAGGCGATCATGGGCGCCATCGACAAGGCCTGGTCGGAAGCCGGTGTCGCCATTCTGGTCGATCTCGGCGGTGCCGAGACCAACTCGGAAATGGCGGTGGAGATGATCGGCGAGCCACGCTCGCACAAGATCATCGTCTGCAACGCGCCGATCGTCGAAGGCGCGGTGATGGCGGCGACCGAGGCCTCCGGCGGCGCCTCGCTCCGGGAAGTGGTGGCGACGGCACATGAATTGTCGCCGTCGTGAGTGAACGGGAAGTTTGAAGACATGTCCGCATCCGCCGAAGCGACCGTTGTGATCACCCACGAGGTGGGCCTGCACGCGCGTCCTTCGGTGAAGTTCACCAAGCTGGCCAAGAGCTTTGCCGCCGAGGTGGAAATCGCGCTTGCCGCCAACGGCCCCTGGTTCGACGCCAAGAGCATCGTCAAGGTGATGGCGACCAAGGCGCCGAAGGGTACGCTGTTGCACATCAGGGCCAGCGGAGACGGCGCCAATGATGCCGTCGACGCGCTGGTCGAACTGGTGCGGCGCGATTTCGACGAAGGCGCGGACCATGCCCGAACCGCTTAGGATTAAAGGCATTTCGGCCTCGGCCGGTTATGCCGAAGGGCCGCTGTTCGACCTCGACCAGACTGTCGGCTCCTATGTCGGCAAAGAAACAGCCGACGATGAGAAGGCCGCGCTCGAAACCGCAATCGGCATTGCCACGGGCCGTCTCACTGCAATGATCGGGATGGCCGAGGGCGATGCCGCCGACATTCTCGAGTTTCAGATCGCCATGCTGCAAGACGATGCGCTGAGCAGCCCGGCCTTTACCGCGATCCGCTCCGGCCTGCCAGCGGACAAAGCATGGCGGCAAGCGCTTGATACTGAGACTGCCGGCTACGATGCTTCGGACCAGGATTATTTCCGCGCGCGCGCCGCCGACATCCGCGATATCAGGGACCAGGTGCTGCGGGCTCTGTCGGAGGTTGGCAACGTCGAGCCGCCCGCCGGCGCCATCCTCTATGGCGAGGATATCGCGC
>NZ_RZOL01000724.1:0-1528 GCF_004022985.1 Mesorhizobium sp. M7A.F.Ca.ET.027.02.1.1
GGAGTGCGGCCGCGCGGTGTTGTAGTCGGCGCGCCACAGGGCGATGGCGACGCGCGCCTGAGCCAGCGAAGTAAACAGCGTCTCGTTGAGCAGTTCATCGCGTAGTCGGCCGTTGAAGCTCTCGATGGAGCCATTATCCGGCATGTTGTTCTCGGTGCCATCGTTTGTTCGGTCGTCAGGTTTCGTTAAGCTTGGCGCATCCGGACCACGGGGCACCGGGAGCACGCAAGTGCGGGCAGCCCGTCGTATGCAGATGAACTGCGAGTTCGCGCACATTATCTGGCCGCCCCTACGACTCGCCCGGATGCGCTGCGAGCGCGGATCCGTATTTGTCGTGTTGCCCGCTGGGCTCCCTGTTCGTGACCAACGTTGGAGGGAACCGTGCGTATTATCGGGGACATACACCGCGTAGCCGCCGAGGTCGTGTCGTTGCTTGATGGCGAGATCGTCAAGCTCGGCCGCGTTCAAATGCTGCGCGATAAGCTCGAGGAGTTCGCCAGGAAGGAACTCACCCACGATGATCATGTGGTGGTCGAGGCGACCGGCAATGCCGCGGCCGTCGCTGAAGTGCTGTCGCCGTATGTGGATCGGATCGTGATCGCCAATCCCAAGCAGGTGCACATGATCGCGCACGCGAAGGTGAAGACCGACATGATCGACGCCACTGTCCTTGCGAAGCTTTATGCCTCGGGCTTTCTGCCGGAGGTCTGGGTCCCAGACCCTGAGACGCTTGCGCTTCGAAGACAGGTCACCAGGCGCACACAGCTGGTTCGCCAGCGTTCGCGGCTGAAGAACCTGATCCAGTCAATCCTCCACGCCCACCTGATCCCGCCGTGTCCGCATGGGAACCTCGTCGGGATCAGCGGGCGCAAATGGCTGGCGAGGCAAATATTGCCTGCCGATGAGCGCGCCGCCATCGAGCGCCACCTCGGCTTGATTAACCAGGTCAACGAGGCGTTGACGGTGGTCGAGGCGGATACCGCCGTACATGCCCTCCAGGATCCGACAATCCGCCGCCTGATGACGTTGCCCGGCCTCGACGTCACCGTGGCTGCGAGCGTTGCCGCGGCAATCGGCGACATACGGCGCTTCAGCGATCCACAGAAGCTCGTTGCCTATCTTGGCCTGCATCGCGGCCGTCGCCACCGCGCGCAAGCTTGCAATGATCATCTGGCACATGCTGAGCAAGGATACCGACTACATCTGGGCCCGGCCGGCCTTGCTTGCCCGCAAGTTCAGATCGGTCGAGCTGCGTGCCGGCCTTCCGACCAGCCACGCCAGACGCGGCACCGCCTTCGACTACAACATCCCGGCCAAGCGCCGAAGAACGATCCCGCGTCGAGAAGGCGGAAGCTGCCTATGCAGCCGCGACTTCCCGATGGCGAACGAGGCCGGAAAGGCCGAAGGCTGTGGAAAAGCCGCCGAATGAGAAGAACGGGCTATTCTACAACATCCGTATCCATCGGCTTGCCGGGCACAATGTAATGCCATTCGACGCGGTTCTGATCCGCCCAGGCGAGGATGCCGT
>NZ_RZOL01000725.1:0-1519 GCF_004022985.1 Mesorhizobium sp. M7A.F.Ca.ET.027.02.1.1
GTTTCCACCTTGCCGGCGTTGCTTGCCGATGCGGTGCCGCCGGAAGCGCCATCACCGCCGTCACCAGCATCGACGCCGAGACTGACGATGTTGTCCCGCCCTGGCCGCCATCGCCGCCGCCGCCACCGATCGATTCGACCAGCATGCCAATAGCACCCCGGCCATTGGTGGTGATGTTGCCGGTGTTGGTACCGGTTGCATTGGCGCCATCATTGCCCGCGCCGCCGGTGCCACCGCCGCCGAACAGGCCGAAGGCGTCGCCGCCGCCCCCACCGCCGCCGCCGACCGACTGTACGGCCATGCCGCTGGCGAAATCACCATGCGTTATGATGCCGCCCGAATTGCTGCCCGTGGCATTTCCGCCCAAAGTGGCGCCGCCGCCATTGCCGCCGCCGCTGACGACCCCGACGCCATCGGCGCCATTGCCACCCACACCACCTGCCGACCGCACCAGCATGCCATAAGAGGCCAATCCCGATGTTTCCACCTTGCCGGCGTTGCTTGCCGATGCGGTGCCGCCGGAAGCGCCATCACCGCCGTCACCAGCATCGACGCCGAGACTGACGATGTTGTCCCGCCCTGGCCGCCATTGCCGCCGCTGGCATTGGAGAAAATGCCGTAGGAGAAGTCGCCCGTCGTCGTGATGTCGCTGGTGCCAGACGCAACCGCGTTGGCGTTGCCGCCGGTATTGCCGCTTCCGGCGTCGCCGCCGAGGTTCGCGATCGCCGGCAGGGCGCCGCCGCCACTGCCGCCATTGCCACCGACCGCAGAAGCTTCGAAGCCATGATGTCCCGTGCCGATGGTCGACATCACAGCGTTGTTGAGAATGTCGACGGATCCACCCACGCCGCCATTGCCGCCCTCACCACCATTGGTTTCAATGGGCGTTCCAGCCAGGCCTTCGCCGCCGTCGCCGCCATCGCCGCCATTGGCAGTGCCGACAAATCCAGATGCGTTGACGTTTATCTGCGGAGCGTTGTTTACGGCTCCAGGGGTCGCATTTGTAATCGATCCGCCGGGATCGCCATTATCGCCATCTGCGTCAAAGCCACCAGGTCCCCTGTCCGGAGCATCCGGGCCGTTCTCGTCTATGACGAACTGAGCATGCGCCGCCGGTATCGGCGGAAAACCCACCAGCGCGGTGGCGCCGAGGAGGACCATCAACCGTCCGGCAATCACACCTGGCCGGCGACGGCGACCCGAGCCAGACGCTTCTTACGCACGTGCCACCGGTCCAAGTTTGAACAAAGTCCACGCTTGCGCCGCACGAAGCGAACAAGGCGAACTGCCGGGCAGCGCTTGGCGGGCAAGCCCTGCTTGCTGGGATACCTCTGCCACATGGGCATTGGCAGCATCGATACCGGAACCCGGAACCGCGAATGCGCGTTTGATGGCAAAGCCACCACGCTTTGAAAACAAAGCCATGCACTTACCCCCCGTTTTACGGGGGCGCGCCTCAATGCCTGCTTAAGGCGACGCCACCGCTATGCTCATGCAATTGCAATAAGGATGCCGGCAC
>NZ_RZOL01000726.1:0-1504 GCF_004022985.1 Mesorhizobium sp. M7A.F.Ca.ET.027.02.1.1
CGCTGTCAGGCACGGACGCCCGCGCCTCCAGCCTTGTCACCAGCGCCTCCGACGCCTCGCGGATCATGCGATAGGCGGAAGCGAAGGCTTCTGCCTCGTCATGATAAGGATCCGGCACGTCGCGTGCCTTTCCCTGCGCGAACTCCAGGAACAGATGGATGCGGTCCTGCACGGCCGCCGGCGCCAGCGCCTTCAGGTCGGCGACATTCGACCGGTCCATGCCGAGGATCAGGTCGAAACGGTGGAGGTCCTGCGGCGTGACCTTGCGCGCCCTTTGCCCGGAAATGTCGACGCCGTGCCGCACCGCGATCGCGATCGCGCGTCGATCGGGGGCAGAGCCGGCCTCCCAGTCACTGGTTCCCGCTGAATCGAGCAGGATATCCCGGGCCGATCCGCGCTCGGCCCAAACGGCGCGGAAGACACCTTCCGCCAGCGGCGACCGGCAGATATTGCCGAGGCAGACGAAGAGAATGGAGTTTATGGGCTTCGCGCTCATCGATCCGTCGCTATGGTGAGGGTCGTTTTCGAATAGCACAGGATATGGACATGGCGAGAGAGAAACTGGGCAGGCAAGCCGCTGAAGCCGCATTGACCGGTCTTGACGGCTGGGCGCTGGCGGAAGACGGCGCTTCCATCAGGCGCACATTCACCTTCGCGAATTTCTCCGAGGCTTTCGCCTTCATGACCCGCGTCGCGCTTGCCGCCGAGACGATGGACCATCATCCCGACTGGTCGAATGTCTACAAGACCGTCGATGTGACGCTGAACACTCACGACGCCGGCGGCGTCACCGCGCTCGATATCGATCTCGCCAAGAAAATGAACCGTTTTGCCGGCGCCTGAGGCCTGGTATCGCCTCGGCAGGCTCAAATCGGCGCCGGCATCTTGTAGCGGGGGTCGGGTTTCACCACATTTTCCCCCGCGGGCATGCGCCGGTTGCGCATGGGCGCTCGCAAGGAGACACTGATGGCGCAACGATCCGGTTTTGATTTCTTCGGCTTTGGCGGCAAGCTGGCAAACGAGAGCGAAGTGCGCGAGAAATTCTGGCGCACAGCCAAGAAGGCCGCGCGGCAGATCCCCTACATGGAAGAGGTCGTGGCCGCCTACTACTGCGCCATGGACAAGAACACCCCGCTGCGCGCCAAAGGCATTCTGCTCGCGGCGCTCGGTTATTTCGTGCTGCCGGTGGATGTCATCCCCGACTTCGTCTTCGGGCTTGGCTTCACCGACGACATCGCCGTGCTCACCGCCGCGATCACCGCCGTCAGCGCGCACATCACCACTGCGCACCGGCAAGCCGCCAGGGACGCCATGGCCGACAAGGGCTGAACTCACGCACGGAGCGCCGTTGAAGCCGGCTTTCTGCGGCAGCGTAAAAAGTCAAACTCTTGCCGCTTTCGTGGCCTCCAAGTCGCCAAAGGGATGTCGCGCCAGCCGCTCGCAAGGCGGCGGCGCGGGAATGGCGGCGGTTTCCTCGGGGTGAGGGTCCTTTTCTCTTCGGAAA
>NZ_RZOL01000727.1:0-1492 GCF_004022985.1 Mesorhizobium sp. M7A.F.Ca.ET.027.02.1.1
TGCACATTCAGCATCGCGATGAGCGGCGTTTCCTGCGGAAAGTCGAAGCTCATCTCGCAGCCGATGTGGATTCGCATTGTCGTCCTGACGGCCTGCCTGACGATCACCCGGCGAAGCTCGGGTCGATGCTGCAGTGCGAAAATGACCATCGCACGGACCGTCATGGTTTACGAGCAAATTAGAAACCGGTTGAAAGCGATCCGGCGACGCCGGCAACGGTCGCTAACCCCTTGCGGTCGGGCGGTTCTCTTGTTTCACTTGGCGTCCCACATCAGGAGGAACGAATCATGGCTAAAGGTGCGATGAAGGCAGGCAAGGAAGCCCGCAAGCCGAAGAAGGACGCCAAGAAGCCCGCTCCGGCTCCCGCGCTGAAGGCGCCGCCGGTCAAGGCGATGAAGCTCAAGGACAAGTAGGTCGGCGATCCACTTCGCAATAAGATTACGGCCGGCGACACTGTTGCCGGCCCCTGTTGATCGAGCGCTCGAAATTCCTATATTGGCGTGGCGGGGACGACCTCGCGCCTCCCCAAAATCCGGACGGGACGACCCGCCATTGTTTGACTGATCGTCGGACGCCGAAAATCGCTTTTCGGTCCGATGCTCTGATGGAGCGTTGTCGATGTCGTGGATTCTTCTCTTTTTCGCGGGCCTGTTCGAGATCGGCTGGGCAATCGGCCTCAAATACACAGATGGCTTCTCGAAGCTGGTGCCGACCGTGCTGACCGTTGCCTCGATGGTCGTCAGCCTCACTCTGCTCGGCCTGGCGCTGAAGGCGCTGCCCGTTGGCACCGCCTATGCGGTGTGGACCGGCATCGGCACCGTCGGTACGGCACTGCTTGGCATCTGGCTGCTCGGCGAACCAGCCACCGCGATCAGGCTGGCCTGCATCGCGCTCATCGTCTGCGGCATCATGGGGCTGAAGTTCGCCGCCTGACGGTCTTTTGGTTTGCGCATGTCGTCCTCAGAACCGGGACCAATATTTGGGCGACGGACAAACACCTTCAGGGCCGCTGTGAGGCGACCCTGATTGTCGAAGCTGGCTGCTTCGGTAATCCTGAGGCTAGCGGGCGGAGAAGCCCGGCGGCGTCCTGCCGGTGCGCTGCTTGCGTGCCGCATAACGCGCGTCACGCTTGGCCTTGCGTTCGGCTTCGTCGGCCAGAAAACGGGCGATGCGCTCGTTCTCTTCGGATTCCCGAATCTTGGCCTCAGCCTGTGCAGCTTCCTCGGCGGCGATACGTGCCGCTTCGGCTGCTGCCTCGCGCTCGGCCTTCTCGACCGCTTCGCGTGCCAGCTTCTCCTGCTTCAGCCGAGCCTTTTCAGCCTCGCGGATTTCGCGGGCCGCAAGGATCGCCTTGCGTTCAGCCTGCCGTGCCAGCACAGCAGGATCATCCGCCGCCGGCTTTGCCTTGAAGCGCTCGAGGAGCGCCTTCTTTGCCTCGTTTGCGGCATTGCGCCGCTCGAAAACGTCTTTTTCCCTGTAGATAGCCAAGTCC
>NZ_RZOL01000728.1:0-1491 GCF_004022985.1 Mesorhizobium sp. M7A.F.Ca.ET.027.02.1.1
GATCTCGGCCAGGCCCATGCGTTGGGCAACAACCGCCAGTTCGTCCGCTGCCACTATGGACAATTGCCGTTCGTTGCGCATTTCGGTGCCGCGCGGATACCAGGGCTCGCGCCCGCCCGCGCGGCGTGTCGGTCCGGCATGAAAATCGCCTGCTATGCCATCGAAATCCAGCAGCAATTCGTCCACCGGGCGCGTCTGAAAATGATCCGCCGGCGCCACGTAAAGCGCTGCCGCCTTGGCGGCAAGCTTTCGCGCGGGGATGATTTCGATCGGCTTTTCAGCCTCGGGGAAGAGATCCAGCATGGCGTTCTTTTCTCTCGTCATCCAGCGAATTAGCCGGGCGGACTTCGCGGCGTCCAGTCGAAAGTGCTGATCGTCCGATCAACGTCACCGATGGGATGGCGATCGCCAGGCGAGTGCCGTTCGCACCAGCCTAACGCAACAAGGCGTATTGAGCGCCAAAGTGTATTCCGAGCACAGGAACGGAGCGTACTTTTGGGTACGTGAGTTCAGCCCTACCGCGACGCGGGGAAGCGTAGCCATTCGCCGGGCGGCCTCACCTGAATATCGACATAGCTAGAGCATCCGCAGCAGCGCACCGCCTATCGAATACCCCGCGCCAAAGGCGCAGATCAGGCCGAAATCGCCAGGCTTCATGTCGGCGTGGTTTTCCGACAGCGCGACGATGGCGCCGGCGCCCGCCGTGTTGCCCAGCCGCTCCAGCACCATCGGCGCGCGGTCGTGGTCGACCTCGTGGCCGAACGACAGTTTCAGGATCATCGCATTCATGCGTGCATTGGCCTGATGCAGCCAGAAGCGCCTGATCGCCTGCGGCGTCAGCCCGTGCTCGGCCAGGAATTCGACGATGAATTTCTGCCCGGCAACGGTGACTTCCTTGAACACCTTGTTGCCGACCTGCTTGATCAGATTGCCTTCCAGATTGATCATGTAAGGATCATCCTGGGCGGTGCGGGTGTGATAGCCCAGATTGGTGCGGATGTTGTTCGACATCTGCGTCCAGACGCGCGTGTCGAGCACTTCGAAGCGCCCCGGCCGCTTGTCGCCCTTGGCCAGCCCTTCGACCACCATCGACACCGAAGCGTCGCCGAAGATGAAATGCGTCTGCCGGTCGCGAAAATTGAGATGGCCGGTGATGATCTCGGGCGTCGTCACCAGAATGCGCTTGTGCGCGCCCGACCGCACCAAATTGACGGCTATGTGCAAGGCGGCCGCCGCCGAAGAACAGCCAAGCCCCATGTCAAAGCCCGCGCCCTTCGTCCCCAGCGCCTCCTGCATTTCGATGGCGATCGCCGGATAGGGCCGCTGGTGATGCGAGGCCGAGCAGATCACCAGGTCTATATCCGACGGCTGCAGCCCGGCATGGTCGAGGGCCTTCTTCGCCGAGGCTATGCCGAACTCGGCCTCCAGCGACAGCGCATCGTCGGGCCGTGCGGGAATGCGCGGCGCCATCCGAGTCGAGTCGAGGATGCC
>NZ_RZOL01000729.1:0-1481 GCF_004022985.1 Mesorhizobium sp. M7A.F.Ca.ET.027.02.1.1
GTCTGGAAGGTTTGCGCGTCATCGATGCCTCGATCTTTCCCGACAACATCACCGGCAACACCAACGCCGCCTCGATCATGACCGGTTGGAAGGGCGCCGAACTGGTTCTGGAGGACCAAGAATGAAGATCACCGACGTCAAGACCTGGGTTGTCGGCAATCCGCCGCCCGGCATCGGCGGCAAGTATTTCATTTTCGTCAAGCTGACCACCGACGGCGGCGTCGTCGGCTATGGCGAGGCCTACAACGCCACCTTCTCGGCCCATGTTACCGCCCGCATGGTCGAGGACATGGCCGAGCGCTATCTCATCGGCCGCGACCCGCACGACATCGAGAATTTCTTCCGCCGCGCCTATTCCTCCGGCTTCACCCAGCGCCCCGATGTGTCCGGCATGGGCTGCTTCTCGGCGCTGGAAATGGCCTGCTGGGACATCATCGGCAAGGAAGCCGACAAGCCGGTCTATAAACTGCTCGGCGGCCAGGTGCACGAGACGCTGCGCTCCTACACCTATCTCTATCCGCACAGCGGCAGCGTCCATTCCGAGGATGCGCACGGCAAGAACGTCTACAACGATCCAGATCTCGCCGCTGCCTGTGCGCTCGAATATGTCGAGCAGGGTTTCAATGCCGTCAAGCTCGACCCCGCCGGCCCCTACACCGCCTTTGACGGTCATCAGCCGCGCCTCGTCGATATCGACCTGTCCACCCGCATGATCAAGGCGATCCGCGAGGCGGTCGGCACCCGCGCCGACATCCTGTTCGGCACGCACGGCCAGTTCACAGCGTCCGGCGCGCTGCGCATGGCGCGCGCCATCGAACCCTACGATCCCTTGTGGTTCGAGGAGCCGGTGCCACCTGATATGCCTGAGGTCATGGCCCAAGTGGCCCGCGCGACCTCGATCCCGATCGCCACCGGCGAGCGGCTGACGACCAAGTTCGAGTTCGCCCGCGTCATCGAGAACCGCGCCGCGACCATCCTGCAGCCGGACCTCGGCCGCTCCGGCGGCATCCTCGAGACCAAGAAGATCGCGGCGATGGCCGAGGCCTACCACATCCAGATCGCACCGCATTGCTATTGCGGACCGATCGTCGGTGCGGCCAACATCCAACTGGCGGTGACGCTGCCCAACTTCCTCATCCTCGAATCGCTGAAGCAGTGGGACGGTTTCCACGCCACGCTGCTGAAGAAAAAGATCGAGTGGCAGGACGGCAAAATCATCCCCTCGAAGGAGCCCGGCCTCGGCGTCGAGCTCAACGAGGCGGTCTGCGAAGCACACCCTTACACGGGCAAGGACCTGCATCTGCAGATGATGCAGACGCCGCTGATGCCGTGAACGAAAGCTACGCCTTCATCGGTCTCGGCCATCTCGGCGGCAACCTTGCCGCCAGCCTGATCCGCAACGGCTTTGCCGTCACGGTCTTCGACCGTGATCCCGCCGCAGTCGAGCGCCACCAGGCGCTCGACTGCGGCGGGATCACGGT
>NZ_RZOL01000072.1:0-20174 GCF_004022985.1 Mesorhizobium sp. M7A.F.Ca.ET.027.02.1.1
GTCGTGTCCGTCCCAGCAATAGGGCATGATCAGTGACGGCACGCCGAAGCGCAGTGCTTCGCAAAAACTGTTGTTGCCGCCGTGATGGATGAACAGGTCCGATTTCGCCACCACCGAGGGCTGTGGAAACCAGGCGTCGAGATAGACATTGTCCGGCACCGCGCGATAGGCGTCGCGCAGGCCGCCGACATTGACGATGAAGCGCGCCGGCAGTCTGTCGAACACCCCCAACATGCGCTCGATCAGGCCCACATCCATGGCGCCGAGGCTGCCGAAGCTGACATAGACAAGCGGCCCGCCATTGCGCGGAAACACCGGCACCTCGAGTGGCCCTTCCGAACGCACGCAGCCTTCTAGATAGACGAAGCGGTCCGGGTCGAGCGGCTCGGCGCGCTCGCGGCGCACGATCGATGGCGTCAGCAACAGATTGAGGTCGGGCGACGTCTCGAGGAACAGGCCCTTCGGCAGCGGCGCCAGGCCGGCATCCGCCCGAAAGCGGTTGAAGCGGTCATGCGCGGGCGCGCAAGCCGCCAGATACCTTGCCTCGAAAGCCGCGCGTTGCGGGTCGTCGGCGCCAAGCCCCGACAGATAGGGCGGCACATTGGCATCCGGCAGCTCGGTCTCGGCGCAGGAGACGACACGCACCCAGGGACAGCCGGCGGCTGATATCGCCGGGAACATGATGACATTGTCGAGCACCACCGCATCCGGCTTCAGCCGCGCCAGCAATTGGCGCAGCGGCGCCTCGGCATTGACCGCGGTGTCGACGATCGCCTGCCAGGTCGGCGCGACATAGGTTTCCAGCTGGTCGATCGGGCTCAGCCTGAAATGCGGCAGGTGCCTGCGCACGAAGGCTTGCCAGTAGCTCTGGCGTTCGCTGTCGCTCAGCGGCTCGTCGGTCGGCAGCTGGTATTCCTGGAAACCATAGTCGGCAAAGACGCCGGAGAAGCCGGCATGGCAAATGAAGACGGGCCGGGCGCCCTTGGCACGCAATGCCTGCGCGATGCCGACGCAATTCAACGCCGCGCCGAAACTGGCTTCGGGGAACAGCGCGATGGTCGGGCTGGCTTTACGCGTCAATTAATCCTCGTCATTCCGGCCGGCTGATCATGCCGAACAGGGCGGGCGCCCCGCGACTGGCCGCTTGCGGTCGCTGGTTGCGGGAGAGCCGCAGATGAATGCGAAGCAGATCGGCCGCCACCTCATACTGCAGGCTTTCAAGATGGTCGAGTATAACAAGGTGTTCGCGCAGCGATTGCCGCAAGCGGAAGACGTTGACGCCGGTATAGATGCCCGGTAGCCGGCGCAGCCTGAGGTGATCGGCCAGCGCGTCGGCGATGAAGCGGTTGGCGCAGCCCTCGGCGAGCATGCCGTGAAAATCGATGTCCAGCCGCTGGAACTCGCGTGTATCGAATGCGGCGTCCGGCAGCGCCACCAGCGCTTCCATAGCCTGGCGCAACGTCGCCGCCCGCGCGCCGTCCAGCCGGAAGCCCGGCGTCAGGATGGCCGCGGGTTCCAGCAGCAAGCGGAACTCATAGCTGTCGCCTTGCGCCTCTGGATCGTCGGGCGTGCGCCGAAACAGCCAGGACTGGCCAGGCGCTCGGTCCAACAAATTCTCTTCGGTCAGTTTGTTGAGTGCTTTTAGTACCGTCTTGCGCTCGGCACTGTAGCGCCGTATCAGCCCCGCGACGGTCACCGTCTGGTCCAGCCGACGCGCCGACCGGTCGCGCAGGATCGCCTCGGCCAACTCGTCCTCCTCGGCGGCGGGCAGTTCCGTGGCGACTGAAGCCTGCGCGGTGAGGTCGATGGCCAGGTGATAACCGGAATCTGCCTCCCAGCGCACGACACCCCGTTCAGCGAGCAGGCCGAGAGCCGCCCGCACCGGCGTGCGCGAGACATTGCACAACGAAGCGATCTGCTGCTCCGGCAAGCGTGCGCCGGGCTCAAAACCGCGCTGCCGCGCCACATCCAGGATGCGCTGCGCCAGATCGAGGTGGTTGGTGCGAGGTCGTCGGGCTGCGGCTTGCATGACTGGTCTCGTGGAAAACGACATGACCGCATTGATCTGACCGATCGCCCGCACGGACGCAATCGGCCAGATTTCACGATCGCTTAGCAAATTATGGATTGACGTACTTTTTTCTGCAATAGTACTGTCAGGGCAATCGGCGAGAAAAAGACCGAGGGAACGGGATCGAGGCAGCGGCAAGGGTCGCAAGCGTTGGTCCGGCGAATGCAATTCGACGATCAACCGAAATGGGAGTCTGTCATGACCGCTACCAGCCTGCGGCGCCGTGCGCTGAAAACATCTTCGATCGCACTTGGCCTGGCCTTGGCGCTGTCCGCGCCGGCGACGGCTGCCGACCTCGTCATTTCCAACTGGGACGGCTACATTGCGCCCGACGCCATGGCCGCCTTCAAGACCGCGACCGGCGTTTCGGGCGAAGTGGTGGTGCACGCCACCAATGAAGAGATCATGGGCAAGCTCATCGCCGCCGGCGGCAAGGGCTATGACGTGGTCTTCGTTTCTTCGCCCTTCGCCGAGGTGCTGAACAAGCTCGGCCTGACCGAGCCGATCGACCACGCCAAGATACCGAACCTCACCAATCTCTATCCCGAGGCAACCAAGCTGCCGCACGATGCCGGCAATGCATTCTCGGTGCCCTACACCTGGGGCACGACCGGCCTCTGCTACCGTTCGGACCTGATGAAGGTTGCGCCCACCAGCTGGAGCGACCTGCTCGCGCCATCCGACGAATTGAAGGGCAAGACCACCATGCTGGCGACCGACCGCTGGCTGCTGGCCGCCGGCCAGCTCGACAAGGGCTATTCGGTCAACGAAACCGACCCGGCCAAGATGGCTGAGGTCAAGGATCTGCTGATCTCGGCCAAGAAGACCCTGCTCGCCTATGACGACACCACCTTCTATTCCAAGCTGGTGTCCGGCGAGGCGCTGATGGTGCAGGCATGGGACGGCTGGTGCAATTACGGCATCGCCGAAAAGCCCGAGATCAAATACGTCATTCCCAAGGAAGGCTCCGACCTCTGGGTTGACACGATGGTGGTGATGAAGGCCTCCGCCAACAAGGATGCCGCCTTCCAGTTCATCAACTTCATGCTCGACGCCAAGAACCACGCCTGGGCGGCGCAGAACATCGACTACAAGGTGCCGAACAAGCCAGCCATGGAAAGCCTGCCGGCCGATTTCCTGGCCAAATTCCCCAACATGGCGATGCCGGTGGCCGACCTCGTCAAGTTCGAGCAGTTGCGCGACGTCGGCGACGCCCAGCGCGACTATTCGAAGATCGTCAGCGAGATCAAGGCGGCGCAGTAGGCGGCGCGCCACTTCGGTAGCTGGAAGCAAGCTTGCGTTCCTTCGCGCCCCCCTCTGGCCTGCCGGCCATCTCCCCCTCAAGGGGGGAGATTCGCTGGGTTATGGCCTGTCGCCAATCTCCAGCGCAGCACCCCCTCATCCGGCCGCTTCGCGGCCACCTTCTCCCCGTGGGGGAGAAGAGGAAAGCGCCGGCGCCAGCGACCTCCTCTCCCCTCGGGGAGAGGTCGGATTGCCCCGAATTGCCCTTCGCAATTCGGATGGCAATCCGGGTGAGGGGGTCTTTGGTCGCTGAGATGCCCGGCAGGGCAGAGGGGGGTACTTCGTGAAGCACCTCCCCTCCCGCTCCTCCCTGCTGATGGCCCCGGCACTGGCCTGGCTCGCGGCCTTGATGGTGGTGCCGTGCGCGCTGGTGCTGGCGCTCGCCTTCTTCCGGCGCGGCATCTATGGCGGTATCGAATATACCTTTACGCTGGAGAATTTCGGGCTGGTCTTCGATCCGCTCTATGCCGGCATCTTCCTCAATTCGGCGCGCATCGCCGGCACCGCCACCCTGATCGCGGTGGTGATCGGCTATGCCGCCGCCTACGCCATCGCAGCCGCCCCGCGCCGGTGGCAGCCGGTGTTCCTGTTCTTCGCCGTGCTGCCGTTCTGGTCCAATTACCTGATCCGCACCTATGCCTGGATCGTGCTGCTCAACCGCGAAGGCCTGATCACGCAGTTGTTGCGCTGGTTCGGCTACACCGGCGAGCCGCCATCGATGCTCTATACGGAAGGCGCGGTTATCGCCGGTCTGGTCTACAACTATCTCCCCTTCGTCATCCTTGCCTGCTACGCGCCACTGTCGCGCCTCAACCCGGAACTGGCCGAAGCCTCGCGTGACCTCGGCGCCTCTGCCGCCACCACATTCCGGCGTGTCATCCTGCCGCTGACCGTGCCGGGCATCGCCGCCGGCGCGGTGTTCGTCTTCGTGCTGTCGATCGGCAATTTCGTCACGCCCGCGCTGCTTGGCGGCGGCCGCTTCCAGATGATCGGCAACCTCGTCTATGACCAGTTCCTGACCGCCAACGACTGGCCGTTCGGCGCCGCGCTCGCGATGGCGCTGATCGCCATCATGCTTCTGGTGCTGATGGCGCAGGCGCTGGCCGCCAATCGCGCCTCGGGCCACGCCGCGCGAGCCGGCGGAGACACCGATGGCTGAGCGCTCTCCCGCCACGCGGCGCACGCTCTGGCTCGTGCTGAGCCTGGTCTTCGCTTTCCTCTACATCCCGATCGCCGTGCTGGTGGCGCTGTCCTTCAACGAAGGCGGGCTGCCAACGGCGTGGTCGGGATTCTCGCTGAAATGGTATGCCTCGCTGGCCGACAATTCGGCGATCCTCTCCGCCGCGCTCAACACGCTGATCGTGGCACTGGTGTCGACCGCAATCGCAACATTGCTCGGCACGCTGCTGGCGATCGGCATCGAGATGCGCCGGCAGTACGGCAAGGGCCTCGAAGCACTGATCTTCGCGCCGATGATCATTCCCGACATCGTGCTGGCGATCGCGCTGCTGTCGTTCTTCTCGATGCTCAATCTGACCATGGGCCTGCACACGATCATCCTCGCCCATGTCGTCTTCAATCTCGCCTTCGTCTGCTCGGTGGTGCGCGCAAGGCTGAAGAGCTTCGACTGGTCGATCGTCGAGGCCTCCGCCGATCTCGGCGCCTCCGCGCTCACCACGTTCAGGCGGGTGACATTGCCGGTCATCGCGCCGGCGGTGATCGCCGGCGCGCTGCTCGCCTTCACGCTCTCGGTCGACGAGTTCATCATCGCCTTCTTCACCGCCGGCGCCGGCCGCGCATCGACGACGCTGCCGATGCAGATCTACGCCATGATCCGCTTCGGCATTACGCCGGAGATCAACGCGCTGGCGACCATCGTCATGGCGGTCTCGATCACCGCGCTGACCCTGTCGCAGCGGCTCAACCGTGGGATCATAGGCCAATGAGCGAACCCCGCACGCTTCTGGCCATCGATCATGTGTCGAAAAATTTCGGCCGGGTAACCGCCGTCGACGGCATCTCGCTCGACATCCGCGAGAATGAGTTCTTCGCGCTGCTCGGCCCGTCGGGCTGCGGCAAGACCACGCTGCTGCGCATGCTGGCAGGCTTCGAGACGCCCAATGACGGGCGCATCCTGCTCGACGGCCGCGACATTGCCAAAACCCCGCCCAACAAGCGGCCAGTCAATCTGATGTTCCAATCCTATGCCCTGTTTCCTCATATGAGCGTCCGCGCCAATGTCTCCTACGGCCTGGAGATGGAACGTTTGCCGGCGGCTGAAATCCGCTCCCGCGTCGACGCCATCCTGGCGACAACCGAGCTGGTCCCCTTCGCCGACCGCAAGCCGGAGCAACTGTCGGGCGGCCAGAAGCAGCGCGTCGCGCTCGCCCGCGCGCTGGTCAAGCGGCCGCGTCTGCTGCTGCTCGACGAGCCGCTTGGCGCGCTCGACAAGAAACTACGCGGCGCCATGCAGCTGGAACTGAAGCGCCTGCAGCACGAGGTCGGCATTACCTTCGTCATCGTCACCCATGACCAGGAGGAGTCGCTTGTGATGGCCGACCGCATGGCGGTGCTCAAAGACGGCAGACTGCTGCAATGCGACACGCCGCACGCGATCTATGAGCATCCGGCCGACCGTTTCGTCGCCGACTTCATCGGCGTGATGAATTTTGTGCCCGGTAAAGCCGCCACCGACGGTGTAGTGGCTGCCAACGGAGCGCGTATCGCCGGCAAAGTGCCCGCCACACTCACAGCCGGTGCATCTGCTGTCGCGTCGGTGCGGCCCGAGCGCATCCGGCTGTTCCCGTCGGTGGAGAACGCCAACCGCACCACCGGCACGGTCGAGGCGCTGGCCTATCAGGGGCTCGACCTGCAGCTGCATGTCCGCACACCTCTGTCGCCAAAGCCATTCCTGGTGCGCGTCACCGCTGATGCCGCCGACCGCCGGCCGGTCGCGTCGGGAGATCAGGTCGAACTCGGCTGGGACGCCGCCGATGTCAGAGTTTTCGCAGAATAAAGGAGAAGCCTGATGGCGCAGAAGACGATCGCGTTTTTTCCAGAAGCGGCCTACGGCCCGGCGCTCAATTCCGTCGGCATCGCCCAGGCGGTCGAGGCGCGCGGCCACAAAGCCGTTTTCCTGTCCGACCCTGGCTTTGTCGATGTCTACAAGGGCTACGGTTTCGAGGCGCATCCGGTGAACCTGTCCGAGCCGATGCCGCCCGAGCAGATGGCCAAATTCTGGGAGGATTTCATCAACGGCCACATCCCGAACTTCCGCAAATCGCCTTACGATCAGGTCGACAATTACGTCAAGGATTGCTGGACGGCGATCGTCGACAGCGCCAAATGGGCGCAGAAGGATCTGCCGCGCGTTCTCTCAGCCATCAAGCCGGATGTGATCTGCGTCGACAATGTCATCCTGTTTCCGGCCATCAAGCAGTTCGGCAAACCCTGGGTGCGCGTCATCTCCTGCTCGGAAAACGAGATCGACGACGAGGACATCCCGCCCCATCTCTCCGGCTGCGGCGAGAACGACCATGCCGGTCACCAGCGCTACCGCGATCATTTCAACGCGGTGATCAAGCCGATCCATGACGACTTCAACGCCTTCCTCGCCGCCAACAACGAGGCGCCTTATCCGATCGGCCAGTTCTTCGAGGCCTCGCCCTATTTGAACCTGCTGCTCTATCCCGAAGCGGCAAAGTTCAAGCGCCGCCATCCGCTCGACCCGGCAAAGTTCCAGTATCTGGAAGGCTGCGTGCGGCAGGAGAAACCCTACACGGTGCCGACATTCGCCAAAAACAATGACGGGCCGCTGCTCTATGTCTCCTTCGGCAGCCTCGGCGCCGGCGATGTCGAGCTGTTGAAGCGCATCATCGCGACGCTGGGCAAGACGCGCTACCGGGCTCTGGTCAATGTCGGCGGCTACAAGGACCAGTACACGGACGTGCCCGCCAACGTGATCGTCGAGAGTTGGTTCCCGCAGCCTTCGGTCATCCCGCAGGTCGATGCGGTGATCCACCATGGCGGCAACAACTCCTTCACCGAGTGCCTCTATTTCGGCAAGCCGGCGATCATCATGCCCTATGTCTGGGACGGCCACGACAACGCCACCCGCGTAGAGGAAACCGGCCACGGCTTCGGCATGCCGCGCTACGACTGGACCGATGCCGAGCTGATTGCCAAAATCGAAACCTGCCTGACCGACCCGGCGATGAAAGCCAAGCTGGCGAAGACATCGGCGCAGATGCGCGCGCAGAATGGGCCGGAGAAAGCAGCCGGGTTGTTGGAGGGGTTGCTGTGAGTGATATGTCGAGCCTGAGCACCCCCCTCTGGCCTGCCGGCCATCTCCCCCTCAAGGGGGGAGATTGGCTGTCATCACCGCTTTCGCCAACCGCAAGGGTCGTAAGGAAAACGCCGCCGCAGGAACTGCTAATCTCCCCCCTTGAGGGGGAGATGTCCGGCAGGACAGAGGGGGGCCTCATAGAGCGGCAACGGATCGCGTTTGATCATGGAGCGCCCCTATGACTTCCTCCGCTCCACACCTCCACCAGGCCTCGACCCGAACCGATCTCGTGGACTGGGGCGCCCAGCCGGATGCGTTGGAAGGCGCTTCGCACTCCACCGGCAGGCTCGTGCACAAAGGCCCGAACAACCAGCCGGAATCCGGCATCTGGGTGTGCACGCCAGGCCGCTGGCGCCTGAGCATCCCGCGCGATGAATTGTGCCATTTCGTCGCCGGCCGCGCGACCTACCGGTCGGATGTCGGTGAAGTGGTAGAAGTCTCGGCCGGCACCGTGGTCATGTTCCCGGCCGGCTGGACGGGTGAATGCACCGTGCATGAGACCATGCGCAACGTCTACATGCTGGCCTGACCACGGAGCTTGACGACATGCCGACACCGCACTGGCCGAAGGCCTCGAGCGTGGAACTGGAGGACTGGGGCGCGGGCAGCAACACGCTCGCCGGTTCGCCGCGCGCCTCGGGCAGGGTCCTGTCCCGGAACCCGGACGGATCGAGCGAATGCGGCCTGTGGTCATGCACGCCGGGCACGCGCAAGGTCACCTTTGGCGCCGACGAGTTCTGCCATTTCCTCTCAGGCCGTGGCAGCTATGTCCATGACGACGGCGAAGAGATCCCGGTCGAGGCCGGCACGCTTGTATTCTTCCCCGCCGGCTGGAACGGCATCTCCATCATCACGCAAACGCTGACCAAGGCCTTCATGTGCCGCTGAGCACTCTTTTCAAGGAAATCGACATGACCACACCCATCATGAAATCCCCGCTCACCATTACCGACCTCGTCGACTGGGGCGTCATACCGACCATGATCGAGGGGCAATCCCACACCTCGGGCAAGCTGCTGTACAAGGGGCAGGAAGGCCGCTCCGAATGCGGGCTTTGGGTCTGCACACCAGGGAAATGGCACTGCCATGTCACCCGCGACGAGTTCTGCCACTTCCTCGAAGGACGCTGCACCTACGTCCACGAATCCGGCGAGGTCATCGAGATCGAACCGGACACCGCAGCTTTCTTCCCGCAGGACTGGAAGGGCGTCTGCACCGTCCATGAGACGATCAAGAAGGTCTACATGATCCGCTGAGCGGATCCGAGAGGATGTCCATGGATTTCTCCCCTGACCGGCCGACCTTCTTCGTCAACCCGGACTACCGGCCAATGGCAGGCACGGCAAAGCCGGTGATCGATCCGGCGACGATCGAAACAGTCGGCGCCATCGCTGCAGCCAGCGATAGCGAGATCGATGCCGTGCTCACCGCCGCGACCAGGGCGCAGGCCGCCTGGAAAAAGCTCGACGCCAAGAGCCGCGCCAAGCACCTGCATGCCGTCGCCAACGCCATCGAGGCGGCCGACTTCACCCGCTGCGCCGAGCTGATGGTGCGCGAGATGGGCAAGCCCTACCCCGAAGCGATCGGCGAGATCGCCAACTGCGCGCCGATCTTCCGCTACTATGCCGAGATGGCGCGCGACGATGCCGGCAAGATCGCCGGCACGACGCAGGCCGGTTCGTTCCAATATGCGCGCTACGAGCCCTATGGCGTCTCCGTCCACATCATGCCCTACAACTTCCCGATCCTGCTGATGTGCTGGACGGTCGCCGCATCGCTCGCCGCCGGCAATGCCTGCGTCATCAAGCCGGCCGAGGCGACGACGCTGTCGACGCTGGACTACATGACCGTGTTCCGCTCGCTGCCGGAAGGGCTGGTCTCCTGCCTGCCTGGTGGAGCGGCTACGGCGCAGGCGCTGATCGCCTCCGAACGCACCCATGCGGTTGCCTTCACCGGCTCGGTCGCCGCCGGCAAGGCGGTGGCGGTGGCCTGCGCCGAACGCATGAAGCCTTGCGTCATCGAGGCCGGCGGCAGCGATCCGCTGATCGTCAGCCAACACGCGCCGCTTGAGATCGCGGCGGCCGGCAGCGTCACCGCGGCCTTCCATCTCACCGGCCAGGTCTGCACCTCCGCCGAGCGTTTCTTCGTCGTCGACGCCGTTCATGACCGCTTCGTCGAGCTGTTCGCCGAAAGGACTCGGGCGCTGCGCATCGGCAACGGCATGGACAAGACCGAGATCGGACCGCTGGTCAGCGAAAGCGCGCGGACAAAGGTGATGCGCCTTGTGGACGACGCCATTGCCCATGGCGCCGTAGCAGTCACCGGCGGGCGCATCCCGCCCGCGCACAACACCGGCTGGTTCTACGAGCCGACGATCCTGACCGGCGTCACCCCGGACATGGCAATCGTGCGCGAAGAATGCTTTGGACCGGTCGCCGCCATCTGCCGGGTCAGGGATTTCGATGAGGCGATCCGGCTTGCCAATGACAGCCCGTTTGGGCTCGGCGCCTCTGTCTTCACCACCGATCTGGCCGAAGCCCACGAGGCGGCTGAACGGCTCGAAGCCGGAATGGTCTGGGTCAACAACCCGCTGATCGACAATGATGCCTTGCCCTTCGGCGGCTGGAAGGCCTCGGGCCTCGGCCGCGAACTCGGACGCCAGGGGCTCGACGCCTTCCGCCGCTCCAAAATGGTGATCATCGACCACAAGCCTGCAATCCAGGAATGGTGGTATCCGTACCCCGACAGCTGGTTCCGCGAGACCGGTGGCCGCAAGCACGTCTGAGTGTTTCGAACCTCGCCAGCTCCGGATAGCCAGTCCATGGCCGGGAAAAAGCGATGCCGCCGGGCGAAGCCCGGCGGCATCTTTCTTCGATTGGCTACTGCCGTTTCAACGGCAAGTCGTTACGGCGTCGTTTCTGCTTCCATCGCGGCGGCCGTCTGGTCGATCTTGTCGGCAAGGACGCCCTGAGCCCAGGACGTGACCGCAGCGTCGACCGGCTTGTTGGCCATATCCGCCAGTGCCGCGTCGAGCGATGCATCATCGGTGCCGACCTCTGCCGCGGCAGCCGCCTCATTGGCGGCGGTGACCTCTGCCTCCTGGGCAGTGATTTCGGCCTCCAGATCCGTTATCTTCCCAGGCAAGGCCGCCTGATCTTCGGGCGTCATGGCCGCAATCTGCTCGGGCGTCAGCGACGTCAGCGCGTTCAACTGCGAATTCAGCGCATCCAGCTTCTCCTGGGCCGCTTCAGCGGCGGCCTGAGCGACCTTGGCTTTGGCGGACTGCGTCACGAAGGCCTGGATGGCAGCGAACTTCTTGCTCTTCGAGTTCATATAGGCGTTGATGTTGCGCTGAAGCGAGTTCAGCCGGCCGAGCTTGGCGTGGATGTTCTTCTCCTTGGGGACCGACGAGACCTTTGTGGTCTTGTCGACCGTGGTGTCGTCCGTTTTGGCCTTTGCCACCTGCCCCCGAGCCGACGACGACTTGCCGTGCGAAGCGCCGCTCTTGCCATTGCTATTGCCGCCGTTACCGCCTGCATTGCCCCCGCCGTTGCCGTTGCCGCCGGCGTTGCCACCGCCATTGCCGCCGCCGTGCCCGTTGCCGCCGGCTCCGGCGAGCGCCGGAGACGCCAGAAGCGCCAATGCGGCAAGCGCCGCGAACAGAGTTTTCCGGTTTGTCATGGTAATCTCCTCGGGAATCGTCACCTGGCCCGACCGCTAGCGACCGTCCTATGAGAAATCGCTAATTGTACAGAGTAAACTTTAGACAAATGCTGTCTCAATACGCGATCTGGCGCTCAGCCCGAAACATAACCATCTGATATTAAACACGAATCAGCGCTCGTGAACGGCGATGGCACTGAAGTCCCATGCCGGCAGGACTATAGTCCTGCCGGCATCCAGCGGCATGGGTGAAAGTCGTGACGTGGTATATCGGAAAGGCTTTGAAACAGGGAAATTGATAAAGAAAGCACAAGTCTCAGCCGATACTTTCACCGCCGTCGATTACCAGCGCCTGGCCGGTCATGAAGGATGAGCGGTCGGAGACGAGGAACAGGATCGCTTCCGCGATCTCATCGGCGCTGGCCCAGCGTCCCATCGGAATCTTGGTGCGGACATAGGTTTCGATCGCCTCGCGTCCGCCCATCTGGGCGATGAACGGTTCGTTGAACGGCGTGTCGACCCAGCCCGGGCAGAGCGCGTTGACGCGGACATTGTGCCGGGCATAGTCGAGCGACATCTGCCGCGTCATTGCCACTACCGCGTGTTTGGAAGTGGCGTAAGCGATCATCTCGCGGTCGTAGAACACGCCCGAATTGGAGGCGGTGTTGAGGATGACACCGCCGCCTCGTGCGATCATCGACGGCATGACCATCCTGGCCGCCAGGAACTGCGCCCGCACATTGACCCGCCATGACGCGTCCATGCCGCCGACCTCGACCTCGGTCAGCGTTCCGCCGACCTGGATGCCGGCGTGATTGTGCAGGATGTCGATGCGCCTGTGCCTCTCGATCGTGCCGGCAATGAGCTTTTCCAGCGCCCCATCGTCCGCGACGTCAGTGGCGATCGCCTCGGCCTGCCCGCCCACTGCCCTTATGTCCGAAGCCGTTGCTTCGCCGGCGGCCTGATCCCTGTCGGCGATGACGACCACCGCGCCTTCCCTGCCCATGATCATGGCGCCGGCGCGCCCGATGCCGGAGCCGGCGCCGGTCACGACGGCGATGCGGTCTTTGAGGATCATGATGCGACTTTCAGTTCGACGGCTTGCGCTGGCGCAATTGCCATTGGGCAAGCACCACAAGCAGCACGGAAGCGACGAGCACGATCGTCGCGATGGCGTTGATCTCCGGCGTCACGCCGCGCCGGATCGACGCGAAGACATAGATCGGCAGCGTCGTCTGCGCCCCGGCGACGAAGAAGGCCACAATGAAATCGTCGAAGGAGAAGGTGAAGGCGAGCAGGAAACCGGCAACGACGGCCGGCATGATCTGCGGCAGCACGATCGAGCGGAACGTCGTCAATGGCGTCGCGTAGAGATCGCTCGACGCCTCGACCAGATTGCGGTCGAGGCTGCCGAGACGCGTGCCGACGATCATCGTCACCAGCGCCATGGAGAACAGGCCGTGCGCCGCGATGATCGAGCCGTAGCCGAGCGCCAGGCGCGGCGGCTGGTCGTCGGGCCAGATCGAGGCGAGGAACGGATTGACGACCGTGAACAGCTGGACGAGCGCGACCAGTGTCGAAATGCCGATGACGACGCCCGGAACGACGATCGCGGCGCCCAGAAGCGCATCGAAGACCGCGCGTGTTCTGATGCCGACGCGAGCCAGGCCGAGTGCTGCCGCCGTGCCGCACAACGCCGCCAGCAAGGCGCTGGTGGTGGCGATGAACAGGCTGTTCTTCAGCGCTTCGACCAGGAACGGGTTCGCCAGCGCCTTGCCGTACCATTGCACCGAAAAGCCGGTGAACTCGCTGGCATGGTGGCCGGCGTTGAAGGAGAACAGCACGACCAGTGCGATCGGCAGATAGAGGAAGGCGAACACCAGAATGACGAAGGCGCGCATCAGATCAAATCCACCCGGCGCGCGCCCGAAACCCGGGTCGAAATGCGGTTGGCGGCAATCAGCACCACCACCGAGACCAGCACCAGCGTGATCGCGATGGCCGATCCGAACGGCCAGTTGCGCGACTGCAGGAACAGGTCGACCAGGGCATTGCCGATAAAGAACACCTTGCCGCCGCCAAGCAGCGTCGGGATCAGATATTCGCCCAGCAGCAGGATCATGACCAGCGAGAAGCCGGTCATCACGCCCGGCAGCGACAGTTTCAGGGTCACGCCGAGGAAGGTCGAGAGCGGCGTCGCGCCAAGATCGGCGGAGGCTTCCAGCAGCCGGCGGTCGAGCCGCTCAAGGCTGACATAGATCGGCAGGATCATCAGCGGCAGGTAGCCATAGACGATGCCGAGCAGCACCGCGCCCGGCGTGTTGATCAGCCTGATATCCTCGAAACCGATATAGGACAGCAGAGCCGGGATGCCGCGCCCGCCCAGGATATACATCCAGGCGTAGGTCCGCATCAAAAGGCTGGTCCAGAACGGAATGACGACCAGCGCCAGCAGGATCAGCCGCCAGCGCTGCGGTGCGCGCAGAGCGAGATAATAAGCAACGGGATAAGCGACGAGCAGACAGGCGAGCGCCCCTATCGGCGCCAGCACCATCGTGTTCCAGAAGGCAGCCGCCCGCGCCGGAAGATTGGCATATTGCGCGAAGGTAAAAGCCGCTTGATAGCCGCCTTCCGGCGCCCGTTCGCCGACGCTGAACACCGCGATGGCAATGAATGGAAGCACCAGAAACACCACCAGCCACGCGGTCGCCGGACCGAGCAGCAAAGCGGTCGTGAGGTTGTGACGAAATCTATTGCCGCGCATTGAAAACCGCCCCGATACCGGCGGACATATGCCCGCCGGTCAATTGTCCGCGCCAGACCGCCCCTTAGGCCGACTTGAAGCGCGCCATCAATTCGGCGCGGCCCGGATCGGTCAGCGTTGCCGCCGCGCCGAATTCCAGCGGCGTCAACAGGTCGGCCGCCGGATAGAGGATCGGATTGTCGAGCACTTCCTTGGGCAGCAGCTTGTTGACCCGCGCATCGGTCGACGGCGCACCATTGGCCAAATGCTCCTTCACCGCCACCTGCGGATTCATCAGGTAGTTGAGCAGGGCGTAGCCGGCCGGCTTGTTCGGCGCATCTTTCGGAATGGCGTAGAAATCGGTCCAGATCTCGCCGCCTTCCTTGCCCAGCACATAGGCGATCTCGGGAATGTCGCGATGCAGCTGCGCGCCATCGTTCGTCCAGCACATCGTCATCCAGGCGTCGCCGGCACGCATGCCGGGCTGGTAGTCGGAGGAGACCGCGAACAGATGCGGCTTGACCTTGAGCAGCAGTTCCTCCGCCTTGGCGAGCTCGTCTTGCTTCAACGAGTTGAACGAATAGCCGTAATATTTCAGCGCATTGCCGATCGTGGTCAGCTGGTAGTCGTGCACCATGGTGCGGCTGTCGCCTTCGGCCATGGCGGTATCCCAGAACTCCTTCCAGGTGGTCATCGGCTTGGTCAGCTTCTTCGTGTTGACGGCAAAGCCGGTGGTGCCCCAGTTCTTCGGCACCGCATAGGTCACCGCATCGATCGTGCCTTCCCCAGTGAAGCGGGGATCTTGCTGCGAGCCGTCGAAATTCGGCAGCTTCGCCATCTCCAGCGGCTCGATGATGCCGAGCTTCTTATAGGTCGAGATCGTGTAGTTGGTCGGCACGAACAGGCTCCAGCCCGAGGCGCCTGCCTGCAGCTTGGCCAGCATCTCCTCGTTGGAGCCGAACACGTTGACCTCGACGGCGACGCCGGTGTCCTTCTTGAAATTCTCGAACGTCGCCGGGTCATGGTAGTTCGGCCAGGTGGCGATCGACATGCGGTCGCCAAGGCTTTCGGCGGCAAAGGCCGGTGTCGGCATGATGCCGATCTCGCGCGCCATCACCGCCGTGGCAATGCCAAGGCCGGTGAGGCCAAGAAAGTCGCGTCGGCCGATCGAGCCGCGCTTCAAACGCATCAGCTGATCGACAAAATTCTTGGGGCTTATCGGCAGTCCGTCACGATATGATTTCGACATGTTTATCTACCCTCTGGTTGGCCCCGTTGTTCTTGGTCTCCGCAAACGCCAGGGGCGTTCCGGAGGCAAAGCCGATGGCGACGGGTTCACCCGGCTTGAAGAGATTGCCGTGGCCGATCAGGTGATCGGCCTTGGCCAGCAGCGTTCCGATGCCCCGGACCTCGATCGCGTATTCCGCTGTCGAGCCGAGGAAAATTCGGTTGCGGACGATGCCCTTGAAGGGACCGCTTGTCTGGGCACCAAGACTGAGCGATTCAGGACGAAGGCTGACCGAAACGGCCTCACCTTGCTGCAGGGCGGTGCGCTTGCGCGCTGCAATGACGGTGCCATCGGCAAGCGCCACCTCCACCAGATCGCCCGAATGTCCGGCGACGGTGCCGCTCAGCAGGTTTGTCTTGCCGACGAAATCGGCGACGAACAGGTCGGCCGGTTCGTCATAGATCTCGCTCGGCTGCCCGAGCTGGACGATGCGGCCGCCGTTCATGACGCAGACGAAATCGCTCATCGACAGCGCTTCCTCCTGGTCGTGCGTGACCAGCACGAAGGTGATGCCGATCTCGCGCTGCAGGTTCTGCAGCTCGATCTGCATGTCGGTGCGCAGCTTCTTGTCGAGCGCAGCCAGCGGCTCGTCGAGCAAGAGCACCGCCGGCTTGTTGACCAGGGCTCGTGCCAGCGCCACACGCTGCTGCTGGCCGCCCGACAGTTCATGGATCTTGCGGCGGCCATAGCCGGCGAGCCGCACCATTTCGAGCGCCTCGCCCGCTCTTGAGGCGATCTCGCGCGAAGACAGCCTTGGTCGCGCCTGGCGCAGCCCGTAGGCGACATTGTCCTCGACATCGAGATGCGGAAACAGCGCGTATTGCTGGAACACCATGTTGACCGGCCGCCGGTAGGGCGGCGTGCCGGCCATGTCCTGGCCGCGAATGAACACCTGGCCTTCGCTCGGCTGTTCGAAGCCGCCGATCATGCGCAGGCAGGTGGTCTTGCCGCAGCCGGACGGCCCGAGCAACGCGACAAAGGCGGAGGGCGGGACAGCGAGATCGATGCCGCTGACCGCGGTCACCGCGCCATAGCGCTTGGTGACGCCGCGAAACTCGATGTCGGGCACTGCGGTCAAGGCTGATGGCTCCAGCAACAGGGCAATATCGGGACGCTACCAGAGCCAATGGCGGCTAGTATATACCTCTGAGGTGGTATATCTGATCTATTTTCTCGTTTAAGGGGGTATGGATTGTCCCGCAGCGACGAATACAGCCAGCTCGCCACGCTCGTCGCGGCGACGCGGGAGACCAGTGGCGACCTGTTCGGCAATGCGCTGGTCGATTGGCTGCGGCTCCATGTCGGCTTCGACCACTGCGTGGTGTTCGGCTATCGCGGCGCGGCGCGCCCGCCGCTGCTGTTCGAAACCTTCTCGCCGGCCGAAAGCCACGTCTTCGTCGCGCTCTATCAGGAGGGACCCTATCTGCTCGACCCGTTCCATCATGCTGCGGTCGAGCGCAAGGAAGGCTTCTGGCGCATGCGCGAACTGGCGCCGGACCGCTTCTATGCCAGCGAGTATTTCCGCTCCTACTACAGCCAGACCAGGCTGGCCGAGGAGGTCGGCTTCTTCGTGCCGTTGCCGGGCAAGGATGCGCTGGTGCTCTCACTGATGCGGCTGCGCGCTTCAGGCCCGTTCGGCACCGCCGATGCCAGATTGCTGCGCGACATGGCGCCGGCGGTGATCAGCTTCGCCAGGCTGCGCTGGCCTATCCTTCCGGCCGATGAACCGGCAGAAGCGCAGCAGGACGAGACGACCACTCCGGTCAACGAGTTCGACCGCGCCCACATCTGGCAGAGCCTGTCGCTGACGCCGCGCGAAAAACATGTCGTCGACCTGGTGCTGCAGGGGCATTCGACGGAATCGATCGCCAGGGCAATGCGCATCGTGCCGGGCACCGTGAAGGTCCATCGCCGCAACATCTACCGCAAGCTCAAGATCAAGTCGCAGGCCGGCCTGTTCGCACGTTTCGTCGAGATCATCGACGCGCGGATCCGGCAGGACCCCTAACCGCCGGCTTCCCACGATCCGGTCTCGGCCATCTGCTTCAGCAGCGGCGCCGGCTTGAACACGTCCTTGCCTGTCCGTTGATGCCAGTACTCGAGCCGCTCGATGATCCTGGCCGGGCCTTCGAGGCCAGCCCAGAACAGCGGTCCGCCCTTGCCGATGGGAAAGCCGTAGCCATTGACCCAGACGACATCGATGTCGGACGCACGGGCCGCTATGCCTTCCTCAAGGATCTTGGCGCCCTCGTTGACCAGGGGGTAAAGCGTGCGCTCGATGATTTCCTCCGCACTGATCGCGCGCGGCACGATGCCCTTCTCGGCGGCCTTGTCGCAGATCAGCGCTTCAACCTCGGGATCCGGCACTGGTGTACGCGCGCCAGCCTCGTAAAGGTAAAAACCCCGGCCGGTCTTCTGGCCGAAACGCCCCTGTTCGCACAGCGTGTCGGCGATCACGGCCGACAGGCCACGCGCCTTGCGGTTGCGCCAGCCAATGTCGAGACCGGCGAGATCGCCCATCTGGAAAGGCCCCATCGGCCAGCCGAAATCGGTGAATACCTGGTCGATCTGGCTGGGCGTCGCGCCTTCCAGAAGAAGCGCTTCCGATTCCGAGCCACGCGCGGCCAGCATGCGGTTGCCGACGAAGCCGTGGCAGACGCCGACGACGACGGCCACCTTGCCGATCCGCCGCGCCAGGTCGACGACGGTCGCCAGCGCATCGGGCGCGGTCTTGTCGGCGCGCACGATCTCCAGGAGCTTCATGACATTGGCCGGCGAGAAGAAATGCAGGCCGAGCACATCCTGCGGCCGCGAGGTCGAAGCGGCGATTTCGTTGATGTCGAGATAGGAGGTGTTGGTGGCGAGGATCGCGCCCGGTTTGGCCACGGCATCGAGCTTGCCGAACACCTCCTTCTTGACCGCCATGTCTTCGAACACCGCCTCGACGATCAGGTCGCAATCGGCGAGATCGGCATAGTCGGTGGAACCCTTGAACTGGGCGAGCCGCTCGCGCTTGGCGCCTTCGCTGAGCGAACCGCGCGTGACGGACACCGAGTAGTTCCTGTCGATCGTCGCCAAGCCGCGCTGCAGGGCCTCGTGGCTGGTTTCCAGCAAGGTTACGGGATAGCCGCCATTGGCGAAAGCCATGGCGATGCCGCCGCCCATCGTGCCGGCGCCGATGACGCCGACGCGGGCAATCCGGCGCTTGACGGTGTCCTTGCCCGGAAGCTTTGCCGCCTCACGTTCGGCGAAGAACAAATGACGCTGCGCCCGCGACTGATCGCTGCCGACCAGCTTGACGAACAGCGCACGTTCCGCCGCCAGTGCCGCATCGAAGGGCAGCGTGACGGCATTGCGCACCGACAGCGCACAGGCGATCGGCGCCTCGAGCCCGCGCGCCTTCCTGGCGAGGTCCGCAGCCTCGGCGTCTAAAGCCGCGAGGTCGGTCTCCTTGAGCCCCTCATTGCGATCACGCACTGGCGTGAAGGGGCCACCCTTGCGTGCAATTTCCCTGGCGAAGTTCACGGCATGCGTCGTCAGATCGCCGTCGAAGACGGCATCGACGAGACCGGCTTCATGCGCCTCGGTCGCACCGATCGGCGTACCGGAGACGATCATCTTCAGCGCCTTCACCGCGCCGACCAGGCGCGGCAGCCGCACCGTGCCGCCGCCCCCCGGCAGCAGGCCGAGCTTCACCTCCGGCAGGCCGAGCTTGGCGCAGGCATCGGCAACGCGGAAATGGCATCCGAGCGCCAGCTCCAGCCCGCCGCCGAGCGCGGTGCCGTGGATGGCGGCCACCGTCGGCTTGGCGATGGTCTCCAGCACAGCCACGATGGCGCGTAGCTCGGGCTGCTGCATCGGCTTGCCGAATTCGGTGATGTCGGCGCCGGCGACAAAGGTCCGGCCGGCGCATGCAATGACGATGGCGGCAACCGAAGCATCGTCGCGCAGCTCAACCAGCGCCTGCATCAGCGGTTCGCGAACATGGAAGCTCAGCGCGTTGACCGGCGGGTTGTCGATAATGACGACGGCGACGTCGCCATCACGGTGGATCCTGAGGAAATCGGACACGCAAACCTCCCAGCGCTATTCAGCGGCCGTGGCCGCGCGAACGGGATTTACAGCGCCATGACGTCGAAGGGAACCGGATGTCGGCCTGGCACAATGATTACAGGCCTGGGACGACGAAGGCGGAGCCTACCGCGGCGCCTTCTGCCCGCCCGCCGCCGTGATCACCCCGACAATGATCAGCCCCGTGAGCAGCAATCGCACCCCGGCACTCACCCCAAACGTGTTGAGCATGGTCAAAAGCAGCACCAGGAACAGCGCCGCGCCCCAGACCCCGGGCACATTGGCCTTGCCGCCGGCGACCGACGTGCCGCCGATGACGACGACGGCAATCGAGGCCAGCAGATACTCATTGCCGATATCGACATTGGCCCCCCGGAAATAGCCGGCCAGCAGCGCGCCGTCCATGCCGCCGAGCGCGCCCGACAGCGTGTAGGTGAGGAAACGAATTCGGCCGACACTGACGCCGGCGAGCCAGGCGGCGCGGATATTCTGGCCGATCGCCAGCACCGAGCGGCCATAGATCATGCGCTGCAGGGCGACCGCCGCACCGATGGTGAACAGCACGGTGAGGATCGCCAGCACCGGAATGCCGAGTATCTGCCAGTTGGCGAAATCGGCGAAGCCCGGCGGCGGTTTGATCTGCAAGCCGCGTCCGTAGCTGATGTCGATCGACTGGATGCTGAAGCTGGCC
>NZ_RZOL01000730.1:0-1478 GCF_004022985.1 Mesorhizobium sp. M7A.F.Ca.ET.027.02.1.1
CCTAAGCTCATTCCGAGCACGGAAATCTCTCTATAGCCTTCGTGTTTCATCCAACGTATGAGTTTTCGCCCATCCAATACCGCCTGCCTTACAGATTGGATCGTTCGGCCGAGATTAGCGCTAAGCATGTAGTCGGCGTACGCGGCGCCAGGACGGTTGCGCTCGAAATGATAAGGCATGGCCATCTCGACAACCGTGATGCCACGCTGCGAGAAAAAGTTGGCAATCAGACGATTCCGGGCGACTGCATTCCAATGGTGAAAAATCACCATTGCATGATCGAACGACCCGCTTTCTGTGATTTTTGTCCAGACGACATTGTTTTGTTCGATATCAGTAGAAATGTCCGATGGAAACTTGAGCCATCCATCTAGCCTTTCAAAACCCTGATCACTCACACTCGGCTCATCGAAAAAGGCTGGATCAGCCACGGCTTGGTCCGCAAGGGCACAGAATTCCTCGATACTTGTTATCGTCTTCGCACCGGGAAAGGCGCATTCCGCGTCAAGGACGAAATCCGTTGGTTTTTTCCCTTCCTCACCGCGAAGGGCCCGGCGTTCGTCCCAACGATCGAGCCAACTATGAAACACTCTGATTGTTTCCTAACTCGCTCGCTCGCCAGCGGCCCAATCCTGGATCGAACAGGCCGTATAGTGCGACTAGCACTGAAATGGCCAGAAGGGCCGAAAAGCCGGCAAACGCGTCGATCAACAAGTAGCTGACAACAAGTAACGCCACGACCGCCGACATCTTCCACACAGGCGAATGAAATCGACCTCCGACACCTAGTCGGATGGAGCCATACAGAAATACAAAACAGGTCGAAATAACTATAAGAAGGCTGCTGTAATGCGTCGGCATACGATAGCGGAACCCGGTGCTCACATCATCGCGACCTTGGAACATCGAAGACATATCGCCTACCAACCACGCCACAATATTCTCACCACTGGACGCCAGAAAAGAGCTTTGGACCTTCATCCATATGGCGACCAGAACCCCCAAAACAGTACACCGAAAAATCCCACGCATCACTGTGAGGCCGGCTTCATTGAGATCTTGCTGATGATCAACATGCGGCAGCTTCTTCAATCCGTCTCCAATTCTCCAAAGATCATGAGCAACCGTATAGAGCAAAATGAGACCTACGAAGAAAAGATAAAACACTAGGCACATGTATAGGTAAGCGAGCCCGGTAAAAACGACTGTTTCGGGAACAGATATGACCTCAGGGCGGACAAGAGCTATTTTTCCCCAATCCATGGCATAGTTGCCACCGCCCTTCATCAACGGGATCAAGGACACGCCGACCCATTGAAAAAGACCCGCGAACAGCAAGCAAATCAAAAAAACCGACCAATATGTGTACGAGGAAGCGTCAACGTTGCGCAACCAGGCGTCGTCGCTTTCCACCTGATCGACCTGCGCCGCGAGCTTTCTGCGCCCCTCACTTTTCCAGAAGACCAGCAACTCTATAA
>NZ_RZOL01000731.1:0-1473 GCF_004022985.1 Mesorhizobium sp. M7A.F.Ca.ET.027.02.1.1
GCATGAACGCATCGCGTTGCACCGATCGCGGCGCGGCGAAGGCTGGACGACCATCGACGCACCGCTCGATCTCGCCGGTACGCTTGCCGCCTTGCCGGAGGATCGGCCGGTGCTTGTCGACTGCCTGACGCTGTGGCTGACCAACCACATGCTGGCTGAACACGATTTCGAGCTGGAATGCCGGCGATTGGCGGAGGTGCTGTCGCGGCCGCGCGGGCCATGGTTCGTGGTATCCAATGAAGTCGGCCAAGGTATCGTGCCGGACAATGCACTGGCGCGCCGGTTTCGCGATGCCGCCGGCCGGCTCAACCAGCAGGTCGCCGCCGTCGCCGACATGGTGCTGCTGATGGTGGCGGGGCTGCCGCTCAAGGTGAAATGACATGACCGACATCGACGATAAGGACGAAGAACGCCACCGCGCCAAGATGGCCAAGCGCAAGGCGGTGCAGGATGCCGAGGTGGCGAGCAAGACGGTCGAGAAGGGATTGCTGATCGTCAACACCGGTCCCGGCAAGGGCAAGACCACGGCTGCCTTCGGCCTGGCGCTGCGGATGCTCGGCTACGGCAAGCGCGTCGGCGTCGTCCAGTTCATCAAGGGCAAGTGGCACACCGGCGAGAAGGACGCCTTCGCCGCCTTCGGCGACCGCGTCGTCTGGCACGCGATGGGCGAGGGGTTCACCTGGGAAACGCAGGACCTGAAGCGCGACATCACCGCCGCCGAAGCCGCCTGGGCCAAGGTGCTCGAACTGATGGCCGATCCGTCGATCAGCCTGCTGGTGCTCGACGAACTGAACATTGCGCTGCGCTACGATTATCTCGACCTGGACAAAGTGGTTGTGGCGTTGAAGGCGCGGCGTGAGGGCCTGCATGTCGTGGTCACCGGCCGCAACGCCAAGCCGGCGCTGATTGAGGCCGCCGACCTCGTCACCGAAATGGGCGTGACCAAGCACCATTTTTCCGCAGGCGTGAAAGCGCAGCAGGGGATCGAGTTCTGAGCGTTTCTTACCCTCCCCACAAGGGGGAGGGTGAAGTAGATCACGCCACGATGACCATGACCGCGACCAACCCAAACAGCGCGATCAGCAGATAGTCGGCGACGCAATAGAGTTTCAGCGCTCGCCTTATGTCGACGCTGTCGGCCTCGCGCCGCCCACCTTCGCCCATGAAGACGTCGTCCACGAGCACGCCGCCGTAGCTGCGCGGCCCGGCGAGCGCCAGGCCGAGCGCACCGGCCATCGCCGCTTCCGGCCAGCCGGCATTGGGTGAGCGGTGTTTTTTCGCGTCGCGCCACACCGCATGCCAGGCATTTTTCGCATCAGCGCCTTTGACGAAGAACGCCGCCAGCACGATCAGCAGCGCCGTCAGCCGCGACGCCGGCAGATTGATCCAGTCGTCGAAGCGCGCCGCCGCCCAGCCGAAGGCCTCGTGGCGCGGGGTGCGGTGGCCGATCATCGAATCGGCGGTGTTGGCGGC
>NZ_RZOL01000732.1:0-1470 GCF_004022985.1 Mesorhizobium sp. M7A.F.Ca.ET.027.02.1.1
AGTTCATACCGTGGGATAGGCGGTAGTGGGTCAGTTTGAAATTTGATGCCGCGAATGCCGTTGTCGTGACCCGCCGTGAACTCCTATATGCTTACAGAAACGTATGGGACGGCGTATGACAATCGAGTGCATAGCCCCGCCGAATGCACTGGTGCGCGGAAAGAGTGGATCGAAGGTAATCCAGACATCAAGCACGTCAGCACGTCATTTGCCGAACGCCAAAACCGGACTATGCGGATGCATATGCGCCGCTTCACGCGCCTGACCAACGGCAGTGGAAGCTCACGCCAACGCCGTTGCCCCTGCACTTCATGTATTACAACTTTGTCCGCATTCATGCTTCATGCGCATGACGCCCGCGATGGCCGCCGGCGTGACTGGCAAGCTTTGGGAGATTAGCGATATCGTTGCGCTGATCGAGGCGAAGGAAGCCGAAAAGCCAGCGGCTCGGGGGCGTACCGAAAGAAAGGTGTCTCAACTGATTGATCCTCAACCCATCACGAATGAAAATATCCTGAGGGTTCTTTGCATCGTCCTCGTCGAAATTCGCGCGACCGATGATCTATCCAGAGCTCGTATGCTCGCGGATTCATTTCACAACGCACCGGCCATGATCGCCTCTGGCGCCGGTCCGCAGGATACCTGGGCAAGTGTACTTGGAACCGCTCGCAGGCTTGATATGGAACGATATGTCGTCTCACTGCTGAGCCACGTTCAGGCGAGACAGATTTCAAACTGACCCACTACCGGATAGGCTGGCCGCTTGACCTCGCCCGCTGATATGCGGTGCTCCGCGGCGGCCAGAGTAGCCTTGGAGCATCCGATGAGACTTCACAACAAGCGCGCGCTGGTCACCGGTGGGTCGGACGGTATCGGCTTGGCGATCGCCGAGGCCTTATTGCGCGAGGGCGCGGACGTCCTGATCGTCGGCCGCGACACCGAAAAGCTCGACGCCGCCCGCAAGCAGCTCGGCGGCACTATCGAGACGCTGTCGGCCGATCTTGCCACCTCGGCCGGCATTGCGGCCGTCATCGAGCACGTAAAAAAATCGGGCACGCCTATCGATATCCGCGTCAACAATGCCGGAGTGGCTTTCCTGGTGCCGTTCGAAACCGTCAGCGAGGCGCAGTTCCAGCAATCCTTCGCGCTGAATGTCACTGCTGTGTTCTTCCTCACCCAGGGCCTGCTGCCGCATCTGGCGGCCGGCGCATCGGTGATCAACATCTCGTCCTATTTCGCCAACAAGATGATCCCGAAGCGGCCGTCGAGCCTCTATTCCCTGTCGAAGGGCGCGTTGAACTCGCTGACCAAGTCGCTCGCCTTCGAACTCGGCCCGCGCGGCATCCGCGTCAACGCCATCGCGCCCGGCACGGTCGACACCGCCATGCGGCGCAAGACAGTCGACAATTTGCCGGCCGAGGCAAAGGCGGAACTGAAGGCCTATGTCGAGCGCAGCTATCCGCTCGGCAG
>NZ_RZOL01000733.1:0-1466 GCF_004022985.1 Mesorhizobium sp. M7A.F.Ca.ET.027.02.1.1
CATCCAGGTGTTGGGTGCCGCAAGCTACGCCGCACCGCTGTTGTCGACGCTGGTGCTGATCGCGGCCGGCGTCGCCGAGCCGTCGCTGCGCATCCTCGCCGCCTGCGTGCTCATCACCGGCGGCGCGGCGCTCGCCGCAAAATCCCTGTTCCTGCGCAAGCCTGCGGCGACCGAGAGCCGAGCCGGGTCATCCGAAGGCGGAGCCCGGGGCATCCAAAGGCGGAGCCGGGCATGACGATGCCGTTTGCGGGCGGTATCGACGCCAATGCCAATGCGACACTGATTTTTTCGCTGGCGGCGGCGATGATCTATGCGTTCACGCTAGGCATGCCGCCGACGCTCGCCCGCTCGGCGGCAAAGACGCTTGCCGTGGCGATGCTTGCCGTTCTGGGCGGGCTACAGGGCGGCCCGCTGCTGCTGGTCGCCGCGCTCGCCCTCAGCGCCGCTGGCGACGCCTTCCTGTCGCGCGACGGCGAAAAGGCCTTTCTCGGCGGGCTGGCCAGTTTTCTCGTCGCCCACATCGTCTATGTCGCGCTGTTCCTGCGCAGCGGTGGCGGAGTGCTTGGCGCCGAGCCGTGGCGCGGTGCGATCGCGCTCGCCATGGCGGTGTTCGTGGTCATCATGCTGGCGGCGCTGTGGCGTCGCGTCGGTCCCGGCCTGCGTATCCCGATCACCGTCTATATCGCCGCCATCCTGGCAATGGGCATCTCGGCGCTGACAACAAGCAATATGTGGGTGATCGGTGGCGCCGTGCTGTTCATGGTATCGGACGGGCTGCTCGCCACCGAGAAATTCCTTGTCGCCGCCATCTCGCCCCACCGCGCCTGGATGCGCCTCGCCGTCTGGGCGCTGTACTACGCCGCCCAGCTCGCGACGACACTTGGGTTCCTGCTAAATTTGGGTTCTTATTGAGTTAGGGTTGTTTCGGCTGCCAGCCGGGTTCGGCCAGCTCAAAGGCGGCAAACTCGAAGCCCGGCGCGACGGTGCAGCCGACCAGCGTCCATTCGCCCAGGCTGCGCGCCGACTGCCACCAGCCTGCCGGCACGACGATCTGAGGCCGCTCACCGGCTGCGAGATCGATGCCGAGGACTTGCTCTACAAGGGCGCTGCCTTCTTCCCACATCGAGAGCGCCAGCGGTGCGCCGGCATGGAAATGCCAGACCTCGGCGGCATCCTTGACCCGGTGCCAGGCCGAAACCTGATGCTCCTCAAGCAGGAAATAGATGGCAGTCGAATGGCCGCGCGCGCCGCCGGTGCCATCGCGAAAGGTCTCGGCATACCAGCCGCCTTCCGGATGCGGCTTCAGCCCGAGCGTCGCGATAATTTCTGCGGAGCTGGTCATGGCGACGACACTACCGGGCCTAGAAATTGTCCTTGCGCTTGCGGATTTCGGCAAAGACCTCGGCGTCCGAAGCTTTCTCCAGCCCCAGATGCTTGCGGATCGCCGGATCGTGCCAGCGCAGGAA
>NZ_RZOL01000734.1:0-1451 GCF_004022985.1 Mesorhizobium sp. M7A.F.Ca.ET.027.02.1.1
CTCCTGCGGCCCGTTGATCTTGTCGGCCAATTCCCAGGACGGGATGCCGTCGATCAAGAGTGACTGAGATTTCTGGTACTCACGGATGGCTTTCTCCGTGAAGGGTCCGAAAATTCCATCGACACCCCCCGCATAGAGGCCAGCTTGTTTCAGCGGGGACTGTATCTCCCGGATGAGCTTCCTCGGGTACTGCGGGTGCTTACAACCGACCTGCTTTGTGGCCCAGCTTTGATAGCGTTCGGGCGAAAGCGCGCAGCCGCCGCCGGCCACCATACCGACGGAGTAGGGCCTCACCTGAATCTCCGGCGTCCCGGCTGAATTCCGGACCACGCCTCGATAGACCGGTCCATAGATCACAGCAATCGCGTCGAACTTATAGGATGAGGGCAGGAGCAGTATGCGGCTGGTGATATCGTCGACTTTGGCGAATACCTCAAAGTGTCCTGCACTGTCGATCTGAGCCGAATTGATGATGGCATCCCGCCCATCGCTTCCCGGCGTCTTCACACTGAACGAAAACTCGGACGGTTCCAGCACTACGAAGCGCGCAGCAGGATCATCCGACTTGATCTCGTCCTTTGCCTTCGCATGATCGCTTGCGAAGCCTACCGTGCCAGACAGTGAAAGAAAGGCATCCTTACCGACCCCGGCCTTGTCGTAGGCGAGGGTCATGTCCGGTGCCCCCGTCGGTAGCGCGTCCAGGCTCAACACATTTGGCAGAACGAAGTAGAGGTGGTCGTCATTGAACGCTCTGAAAACGGGCGTCAGCAATGGCTCCCTGAAGCCGACCTGACGGTCAAAATCGACCATTCCCGCAGGGATATCAGCCGCATGCGTCGACGTGCCCGCGGTTGTCACGCACAGGAATAGAACCGAGGCTACCCACGCTAACCTAGCGGTCATTTTGAAAGCCCTTCACATCCGGTTTCTCCCGTCGCTATGTCCAGGATTTTGTCCTTAAGCGTGGAGCACACACCATGGAGAGAGGAGAATGCCTCTCTTTCATATCTACTTGCTATCTTTCGATAACTAGCCTTCTTCACACCCTCTAGCTTTTCTTTGAGCTTCTTGGACAGGTGCACATCGCTTAAATCCCAACCCAAGGCATAGCTGCCGTGAATTTTGAGGGCACGCGGGGGACCAAGAAGCTTTTCGATTTCTTCCCGTATGGATGCAAATTTGCGAATTGCCTCATCGCCAGGCATGTTCAGTTCGCTGCGGCTTAGCGTCCCCGTCGAGAGTACCCAGTCGATTACGGCCTTCCAGTCGTCGAAGTCGGACGACATTTCCACGATCGCGAAGGGTGCCCGGATCTCCGCAAAAAACCCGCCGGTTGTAGCTGTACCGTCCAGCAACCCATGCAAGCCCTCCTTTCCTAGGTCGGAGAGGTCCAGGTTGATAGCCTGCGCTGCCGACATGTCGCTTACAGTACCCGCGTCAATCAGCGTGAC
>NZ_RZOL01000735.1:0-1447 GCF_004022985.1 Mesorhizobium sp. M7A.F.Ca.ET.027.02.1.1
GGGTCAGCATGTCCTGCATCCAATGCAAGGCCTGGACGACCCGCATCCCCGGCCGATCCGCCCAATAGAGGCGGCTAGGGGCAGCGTATTTGAAGTGGATTTCCTGCGTGCCGAGCTTGATTGGCTTCAACCGCGCATCGACCAGCACTTCTATTCGGGCGGGGACGGCGGTCGTCAGGCCGAGGTCGTTGGCGGCCGTCATACCATCGATGACGGCGCGCGCGTTGTCGCGGCGAGTCACGGCACGGATGACCGCGCGATAGTCCGGCACGGTGGCGCGACCAGTAAGGATGTTCGTGCGCGGCCGGTCATAGAGGCCTCGGTCGATCCGGCGCAGCTCCCCGGCGGCTGCCAGGCGCTGCAGGGTTTTGTCTACGGCGGCGCGCGCGCCGAGATCGGCGAAATCGCCGGGGGTCCAGACCTCGTCGGGTTTGGACTCAATGCGGGCAAGCAGGCGCGAGCGAAGATCGGTATCGGGCTCAACGATGGACATGTCCGAAATATGCTACAAGTTTCGGACAAGCGCAAGGTAAGAGTCCGAAATATGCTACAATTTTCGGACACTCCGTGGCGCGCAAACTCCAAAAATGGAACTCGCATTTTCGCATTGAAGGATATGGCCCGAGCATCGAATGCCTCCTTCCGCAGGGCACGACATCATCCCGGTTGACTCTTAGTCAAGACGAGAACAAATGTAGAACATATCACAGGCTTTCCGCGTTTCAAGGGTCAGATGAGTGTATCGGCGCCCCCTGCTGCCATTTCCGAGCTTCGAGACCGCATCGCGCGCCTCGAAGGCGGAAATGCGCGCGTGCGTACAGTTTTGCCGTTCGGAGTGGCCGCGATCGACAGGGTTCTGCCGGGAAGGGGACTGGCTTTTGGCGGTCTGCACGAGGTCGCAGGCGGAGGGAATGGCGCTGTCGACGGCGCGGCCGCTGCACTATTCGCAGCAGGGATTGCCGCACGCACTGTCGGCAAGGTGCTGTGGTGCGTTACCCGGCCTGATCTGTTCGCCCCGGCGATCGAACAGGCCGGCCTGCCTCCGGGACGGGTGATCTATGTCGAGGCCGGTGACGAAAAGTCGGTTCTCGCCTGTTTTGAGGAGGGCCTTCGCGGAGGTTTTGGCGCCGTCGTTGCCGAGATTGCACGGCTTTCGATGACGGCCTCACGGCGGCTTCAGCTCGCCGCCGAAAGCTCCGGCGCCATCGGCATCGCCATTCGCCGCTGGCGCCGCCAGACGGAGGCAACCGATTTTGGCCAGCCGACCGCTGCCGAAACCCGCTGGCGGGTGTCGGTCCTGCCGTCGACGCCATTGCCCGTCCAGGGAGTCGGGCGGGCGCGCTGGCATCTCGAGCTGATCCGATGCCGGGCCGGAGAGAGTGCAGATTTTACAGTGGAGGCTTGCGATGCCAAGGGTCGTATCGCTCTTCCTTCCGATGTGGCCGAC
>NZ_RZOL01000736.1:0-1438 GCF_004022985.1 Mesorhizobium sp. M7A.F.Ca.ET.027.02.1.1
CCGGCGACGCTCGGCGACCATGAAGCCGGCGCCGGGCCGCGAAAACGCGATGCCCGCGGATACCAGCCGGTCATAGGCATCGACGATGGTGTTCTTGGAAACGTCAAATTGCTCGGCGGCCTTGCGTATCGACGGAAGCTTGGCGCCGACGGTAATCGAGCCGGTCTCGATGCGCCTTCTGATCTCTGCCGCCACGGTCTCGGCGCGCGTCATCCCAGAACATCCTCCGATGGGCTGCGTGCCCTGATATCGACTGGTACAGTTTGTCGCTGTTTCCTGTAGCTGTACCTTGATAGATGGTATCAGTTAAACGATAGCTGCCTCAACGACAAGCATTCGCAGGGAGGCGATCGTGATGGGGGCTGCCCAGGACAGCGGTGTCGAGCCGCGGCTGAATTCCCGCATCGAGAAATTCCGCGACCTGTCGCCGGCCGATCGCCTGGCGACGGTCGGCGACGCCGCTCGTCTTGGGCAGGCGGATCGCGATGCCTTGCGCGGCGGCGTCCTGCCGCTCGATCTCGCCAACGGCATGATCGAGAATGTGGTCGGCACCTTCGAGATTCCGCTCGGCGTCGCCACCAACTTCACCATCAACGGTCGCGATTACCTCATCCCGATGGCGGTGGAAGAGCCGTCGGTGGTCGCCGCCGCCTCCTACATGGCGCGCATCGCCCGCGGTTGCGGCGGCTTCGAGACATCGAGCACCGCACCGATCATGCGGGCACAGGTGCAGATACTCGGTCTGTCCGATCCGCACGGCGCACGCGCCAGGCTGCTGTCGGCCCGCGACCAGATCATCGCCGCCGCCAACGAGAAGGACCGGGTGCTGATCGGCCTCGGCGGCGGCTGCCGCGAGATCGAAGTGCAGGTGTTCGAGGAGACGCAAGTCGGACCGATGGTGGTGCTGCATCTGCTCGTCGACGTGCGCGACGCGATGGGCGCCAACACGGTCAATACCATGGCCGAGGCAGTCGCACCGATGATCGAGCGCATTTCGGGCGGCACCGTCCGGCTGCGCATCCTCTCCAACCTGGCCGACCTCAGGCTGGCGCGGGCGCGGGTGCGGCTGACGCCGAAGGCACTGGCGACGAAGGAGTTCACCGGCGAGCGTATCGTTGCCGGCATCGTCGAGGCCTGTTCGCTGGCGATCGTCGATCCTTACCGCGCGGCCACGCACAATAAGGGCATCATGAACGGCATCGATCCAGTCGTCGTCGCGACAGGCAACGACTGGCGGGCGATCGAGGCCGGCGCCCACGCCTGGGCGGCGCGCGGCGGCCGTTATACGTCGTTGAGCCGCTGGGAGACCGACGCCGCCGGAAACCTCGTGGGGACGCTGGAAATGCCGATGGCGCTGGGCATGGTCGGCGGCGCCACCAAGACGCACCCGGCCGCTCGCGCAGCGCTGAAACTCCTCGGCGTGACCACGGCGCAAGAG
>NZ_RZOL01000737.1:0-1432 GCF_004022985.1 Mesorhizobium sp. M7A.F.Ca.ET.027.02.1.1
ATCACATGCAGATCATGGAGGGGGATCTCGCCCGTACCATCGAGGCTAACCTCGGCCGCATCGCGCATATCCAGCTTGCGGACAATCCCGGCCGTCACGAGCCGGGGACGGGCGAGATCAATTTTCCCTTCCTGTACGAGCACATCGACCGCATCGGTTATGCCGGATGGGTCGGGGCGGAATACAAGCCGAAGGCAGGGACGGAGGCTGGGTTAGGCTGGTTTCGGGAGTTGAGCGGGCAGGGCAGTGCTGCGGCTTAGCGGCCAAGGCCCCCTCATCCGGCCCTTCGGGCCACCTTCTCCCCGGTGGGGAGAAGAGACAGGCATCAACGTCGGCATTCTCTTCTCCCCTCGGGGAGAAGGTGGTCGCGCTAGCGGCCGGATGAGGGGGCGTTTCACACAACCTTCTGGAGAACCACAATGGAAACCATCGGCTTCATCGGCCTCGGCATCATGGGCGCGCCGATGGCGGGGCATCTGCTGGACGCGGGCTATCATGTCATCGCCAGCGACCATCGCTCCAAGCCGCCGGCCGATCTCGTCGCCAAGGGGCTGAAGACCGTCACCGGCCACGCCGGCGTGGGCAAGGCTGCCGACATCATCATCCTGATGGTGCCCGACACGCCGCAGGTGGCCGATGTGCTGTTCGGCGACAACGGCGTCGCGTCCGGCCTGGCCAGGGGCAAGCTGGTCATCGACATGAGCTCGATCTCGCCGATCGAGACCAAAATGTTCGCAAAGAAGATCAACGATCTCGGCTGCGACTATCTCGATGCACCGGTCTCGGGCGGCGAGGTCGGCGCCAAGGCGGCGTCGCTGACCATCATGGTCGGCGGCGAGGAAACCCCATTCGAGCGCGCCAAGTCCGTGTTCGAGAAGATGGGCAAGAACATCACCCTGGTCGGGCCAAACGGGGTTGGCCAGACCACCAAGGTGGCCAACCAGATCGTCGTCGCGCTGACCATTGAAGCCATCGCCGAAGCGCTTGTTTTTGCTTCGAAAGCCGGCGCCGATCCGGCCAAGGTCAGGCAGGCGCTGATGGGCGGGCTGGCGGCTTCGCGCATTCTGGAAGTGCATGGCGAGCGCATGGTCAAGCGCACCTTCGCGCCTGGTTTCCGCGTCGAACTGCACCAGAAGGATCTGAACCTCGCGCTGGAGGGCGCGAAGGCGCTCGGCGTTTCCTTGCCCAACACCTCGACGACTCAACAGCTGTTCAATTCCTGCGCGGCCAATGGCGGCGCCAAGGAAGATCATTCGGCGCTGGTCAGGGCGCTGGAGCGGATGGCGGGGCATGAGGTGGGGTAGGAGGAGCGAGTAGCGAGTAGCGAATAGCGAATAGGGATTGCAGCCACGGATAGTCGGGATTCGACTTTCGCTACTCGCTACTCGCTACTCGCTACTCGCTACTCGCTACTCGCTACTCGCTACTCGCT
>NZ_RZOL01000738.1:0-1426 GCF_004022985.1 Mesorhizobium sp. M7A.F.Ca.ET.027.02.1.1
GACTGATGGCGCTGCTGGCGATGATCTCCGAAGGCGCGGTGCTCGACTGGGCAGCCCTGTATCTGCGCCAGGAGCTCGGCGCCGATCTCGCCGTTGCCGGCCTCGCCTACGCCGGATTTTCGGGCGTCATGGCGGTTACGCGGTTCTTCGGCGACGGCATACGCAATCGCTTCGGCGCGGTGACGACGCTGCGCGTGTCGGCCCTCGTAGCCGCGGTCGGCATGCTGGTGGCTGGCCTGGCGCCCTCGCCCTGGCTCGCCATTGCAGCCTTTGCCTTTTGCGGCTTCGGCATCGCCAATATGGTGCCGATCATCTTTTCGGCCGGCGGCAACCAGGAAGGCATGTCTTCCGGCACCGGCATGAGCGTGGTCACCACTATCGGATACTGCGGCATACTGGTGGCGCCGTCGGCGATCGGCTTCGTTGCCGAGCATTCCAGCTTCGGCCCGATCTTCATCACCATGTCGGGACTGCTGATCATCGTGTTGCTGATGGCCGGGCTCGCTCACCGCGCCGAATTCGCGCCAGCACCCGCCGAATAGCGTTTCAGCTCCTCGTGGAGGAAATCCACCACACGGCGGATGCGCACGCTGGTACGCACATCGCGATGCATCGCCAGCCACACCGGCAGAACCGGCAGCGGCAGGTCAGGCAGCACCTTCTCAATCAAAGGATCCCTGTCGGCCAGCGGCTCCTGGCCGAGGCCAATGCCGTTTCCCGCCCGCACCGCTTCCCACAAAACGATCTGGTTGTCGGCCCTGAAGCGGAAGCTGCTCCGGGTGACGGGGATGCCATGCTGGGTAAAGCCCCTGATGATCTCGTCGCCGCGATCGAAGCCGACCAGATCGTGGTCGACAAGATCGGCAGGCTTCAGCGGACGGCCGCGCCTGTCGAGATAGGATTTGGCCGCGCAGGCGCAGAGCTCGATATCGCAGACCTTGCGTGCCGTCAGCTCGTTCTGCGCCGGCTTGACCATGCGGATGGCGATGTCGGCATCTCGACGCAGCAGGTTCTCGACCTGGTTCGAAGCAACGATCTCGACCTCGATGCCGGGCTCCTCGATCCCCAGCCGCATCGTCATCTCAGGCAGGACATAGGCCGCCACGACCTCGCTGGCGGCGATGCGCACCGTGCCTTCGATGGCCTCGACCGAACCCAGCGCCAGGAGTGAGAAGGCGCTTGCCTGCTCGCTGACCGCCTTGCCGCGTTCGAACAGCGTGCTGCCGGCCTCCGTCAGTTCGTAGCCGTGCCGTCCTCGACGGAACAGCGTGACGCCCAGCGCCTGTTCCAACTCGCCGATGTGACGGCCAAGCGTCGGCTGGCTGGCCGAAAGCTTTCGCGCGGCGGCCGACAGGCTGCCGGATTCTGCCACGGCGACAAAGCTCTTGATCAGGTTCCAGTCGATTTCAGTCATTCATTTATGAAT
>NZ_RZOL01000739.1:0-1407 GCF_004022985.1 Mesorhizobium sp. M7A.F.Ca.ET.027.02.1.1
ATCCAGAAGTTGTTGGAGCTGTCGTTGAAGCTCAGCTTGACCGTGGTGCGTGTGTCGCCGAGCGAGTGAAGCAACGCAGCCAGATCATCGCGAATAGTTGAAAGCGGAAGTTCGCCCTCGACCCACCAGCTTGCGAGCCCTTGTGAAACTGTTCGCCCCTCACGGTCCAGCAATACGCCAAACAACTCGCAACGTCCGTCGGCGACTGCGGCAAATCGGTTTATGCTTGAAAGAGAAACGAACTGTTTGACCGCCACGGGGCCGGACGACCAATCCGCGATGCACGCCTGGTGTGGGAGCGGGACCGTCAGCTGCAGAGTTGCGCCGGTAGCGTCGATTAAAGTGGCCTGGCATGATGCCCGGTTAGTTTCCTTTGCCACAAAGCGCCAGAGGGCCGTGTCCACCCGTTCTCCGGCGTCGAGTTCGATCCGTCCCGGCCAGCCGTGGATCGACAGTTCCAACCATTCGCCGCGGCGGCGGCGCTCGATCCCAAAACCCTCAGGCAGGACAACGGCGTCGCGACGATCCCGGATATGGCCAGTGTTGACATCACGCCATGCATACTCGACCGCGCCAGGGCCGGCAGCGTCGAGGTCCGAACGCCATCTAGCTTCTCCACGACGTCGCCACCAAACTTCATTCAGCGACGGGTTCCACTCGCGCTGGCCCTTCGTAAGTTGGAGTGCAGGACGGCCAGCGAAGAGGCTGACCGCCGGATTGCTGATGCTACATCCGGGCGCGGCCTCGCCGGTCAGCAGGAGGACATCCCGCATCTCGGTCTTCTGGCCGCTTCTCACCAGATAGAGGTCCCCGCGCGATGATGTCACTATCGCCGCTCCCTCTACCATCCATATCGACCGTTTCGAGGCTCCCGGTTCTTCCATCTTGTTGCAGTGAGAAGCCAGGCCGTCGGGTCGGCAGGCCCAGTTGTTTGGCAGATCCACATAGACGCGCTTCGGCGCGTACCCGCGACTCCCGGAACCGATGAGGGCGAATTCAGTCGGCACGTCTGCATCCTGGCAATCGGGCGCGTCGTATACGCGCACATTGGCATTTACGCTGTCGCCGCCAGGCAGGATGAAAGCCTTGCCGGCGCGTTGCCCGCCACCGCGCAGCTCCACCAAAACCGGCGTTTCCGCCGGCAAATCCACCACATTTCGGACAGCGGTCTGGCGCGCCATCCATTTGTTGTCGTCGTCCGGATCGGCGACGGCCAACTCTCCTACGACAAAGTGCGCGAAGTCTCCTGACGGGAAGAGCCGGAGGCGGTTCCATTCAGCCATCAATGTTCTGGGTATCACTTTGCCGGCGACATCCTGGATGCTGCCCGTCAGATGCAGTTCGACGCGTTCGCGTCTCCCCTCCGCATCGATCGTAAGCAGTCTGCGTGCATGCACGGAGCCGGCG
>NZ_RZOL01000073.1:0-20084 GCF_004022985.1 Mesorhizobium sp. M7A.F.Ca.ET.027.02.1.1
GCGTGCCTCCATGTCCCTGGCCGCGCCAGCGAATTTTCCCGCCAGATGCATGTGGTCATGCGTCAGCACGTTGACGCAGAAGCGCTGGTTGGACAGGAACATGGCGGCCTGCGTCGAGCGCCCGTTCATGCACACCAGCAGCGTCGGCGGCTCGTCGGAGACGCTGCACATGGCGGTGGCGGTGAAGCCGCCGCGCCCTGCCGGGCCATCGGTGGTGACGATGTTGACCGGCGCGCAGACCCTCGCCATGGCGTCGCGGAAATCGGCTTTCGAAATCTGCGTGGCCATCTGGTTTCACTCGGCCGTTGAGACAAGCGGATTGAACCAGGTATCGCCCGTCCAGCCATTCTCGTCATAGTCGGCCATGCAGGTGTCGACGAGCTCTTCCATCGCCTTCAGCCGCCCGCCGCGCTCAGCTCCTTTCAGCACCTGCAGCCGCACCTCTTCCGGCGCGCCGGCATAGTTGAGCTCGTAGAGCGCGTGGCGGCCGCCGAACTCGGTGCCGGTCGCGTCCCACAAAAGCTTCATGATCTTGATGCGCTCGATGTGGCCCATGTCGTTGGAGCCGCGCACATATTGCGCCAGATACTTGTCGATCTCGGGGTTGTTGAAGTCGCGCACCGACGACGGCAGGTAGATCAGCCCGGACGCGATCACCCGGCGCACGGTGTCGATGACGCGCGGATAGGCTTCCGACATGAAGGTGCGGTAGGCGAGCGCGGCTTCCAGATTGGGCAGCACCGCGCCATTCGCCCACGGGATCGGGTTGTAGGCCATGGCGTTGGAAAAGCTCCAGAACATGTGCCTGAGCGCGATGACCTCGCCCAGTGCCGCCTGGTTGCCGCGGAAAGCATCGCCGCCCGTGGCGCGCAGCGCCTTGGCCAGCAGGCCGGCGAGGAAATCGAGCTTGACGGCGAAACGCGTGCAGCCCTGGAAGCAATAGCCATGCATGAAGCCGGATGCCGGATGGAAGGACAGGATTTTCTGCGCGTCGCGCAGCACCAGAACGTCCTCCCAGGGGATGAAGACATTGTCGAGCACCAGGATCGCGTCGTTCTCGTCGAAGCGTGACGACAGCGGATAGTCGAAGGGTGCCGCCATCGTGTTGGCGGTCTGCTCGTAGGAGACGCGGCAGAACATCTTTATTCCAGGCGCATTCATCGGCACGATGAACATCACCGACAGCGACGGATCCTCGGTGACCGTCGCCGATCCCTGCGCCAGGAAATTATAGTGCGTCAGCGCCGAGGACGTCGCCACCACCTTGGCGCCGGAGACGTAGATGCCGGCATCCGTCTCCCTGGTGATGTGGACGAAGACGTCCTTCACTTGTTCGGCCGGCTTGTGGCGGTCAATCGGCGGGTTGACGATGGCATGGTTCATGAACAGTGCGGCTTCCTGGGCACGCCTGTGCCAGGACAGGGCATTGTCCTTGAACGGCCCGTACCAGTCGGCATTGGCGCCGAGCGTGTTCATCAGCGCCGCCTTGTAGTCGGGCGTGCGCCCCATCCAGCCATAGGACATGCGTGACCACTCGGCGATCGCCGTCTGCTGGGCGGCGAGTTCGCCAGAGGATTTGGCAACCCGGAAATATTTGTGGGTGTAGCCGCCCGAGCCGGTGTCGGTCGGCGAGGTCAGCGTGTCCCGTCGCAGGGGATCATGCAGCGCATCGTAGAGGCGCGCCAGCGACCGCGCCGAATTGCGCATCGACGGGTGCGTGGTGACATCGGCAATGCGTTCGCCATTGATATAGACCTCGCGGCCGTCGCGCAGGCTCTCCAGATACTCGGCCCCGGTGAACGGCCGTGCCTTGTCGGCGCGGAAGTCTTCTGATCGCATGATGGTCCTCCTCTTAAGCCGCAACACTAGCACCTTGGGCATGCATCTGTTATGGACGGAACGGCAAAACCGATTGGACTTTTTCGGGCGCCATGAGCCAGAATTCCATCCCCGACTTCTTCGTCTATGGCGAGCCGGTAAGGCCGCTCGATGTCGGCTTCCTGCATGTCGAGACTGTGCTTGCGCGCAGCAATATGCATCTTGGTCAGGTTGCGGCGCACAAGCATCCGCAGATGGGCCAGATCACCTACTGGACCAGCGGCTCCGGCACCTACCGTATCGAAGACCGATCCTGGGACTTTTCGGCGCCTGCCGTCAGCTTCGTGCCGAGCGCTGTCGTGCATGGCTTCTCGATCGGACCCGGCACCGACGCCATCGTCGTCTCGGTCGCCGACGGCGCGCTCGCGGCCATCGCCGCTCACAGCCTGCTGCCGCTGGACAGGCCGGTCTTTGCCGACGGTCTGCCACGACACGCGGCGTGGGCGAGACTGGCGGCGGTGCTGGAGATGATCGCCGCCGAATATGCCGAGGCGCAAGCCGGCAATGACAGGGTCCTGCCGGCGCTGATCGCAGTCGCACTCTCCCACATTGCGCGCCTCAGCCCCGGCGTGACCGCATCCGCCGCCTCTTCCGATGCTTCGCTGGCGCGGGGCCTGCGTCGGCTCGCCGACGCGCATTTCCGCGACAACTGGCCGGTCGATCGCTACGTCGAGGCGCTGGCCACCACGCCGCATCTTCTCGACAAGGCTGCCCATGCGGTGCTGGGCGCCGGCGTCAAGCGGGTCGTCAGCGAAAGGCGGCTGCTGGAGGCCAAGCGTCTGCTGCTGTTCACCGTACGCACGGTGGAGGACATCGCCTACGAGATCGGCTTCGACGACCCGGCGTATTTTTCACGGTTCTTTCGCGCGCGGGTCGGCGAAGCGCCCGCCGCCTGCCGTAGGAAGCACTTGCAGGGCCATTGATCCTGCGTGAAATGCAGACCCGTGACGCGCAATTCTCCATGTTGCAGCCACAGCCACTTTTTCGTGAAGCTGAACGGGTTGATCCCTTCGCCTGTCTGCCTAGGTAGAAAGGAGCGGCGGGCGCCACGCAAATCTGACATCGGACCAATCTGACAGTCGGCATGATATTTTCCTGCATTCAAAAGCTTGCCCTCGCTGTTCTCTGTGTCGGCATCCAGTCTTCCTGCGTCGTTCCCGACGATACGTCGCGTATCGCCAAGGTTGATCCAACGGCGGCGGCCGCCCGCAAGGAGATGGTCGGCCTCAGCGAAGCCGATGTTCGAATGTGCGCCGGGTTTCCGACCGCCACCGCCGACGCCGGCCGATCGGGCCAGATCTGGACCTACAAGCGCATCGTCCAGCGCGGCAATCTCAGCATTGTGGTTCCGACTTTGGCGGTCGGCGCGATCCCCGCGGTCGGCGGCTCCGTCAATGTCGCTCCCGGCGGTTATTGCGACACGCAAATTCGCATAGTCGACGGCCGCGTCGCCGAAGTTGCCTATGCCGGCGACAACAATTTGCCGAACAGGCGCGACGCGCTTTGTGTCAGCACGGTGGACGCCTGTGTGACCTATGCCCGTCAACACGGTCAGAGGCCGGCGGCCAGATAGCCGGCGGCAGCGAAACGGCGATGACGGTCACGCAAATATCGTTGAGGGCTTGACTGACCCGCCGGACAGAATACGCTAGCGCAAAATACCGGCTCTGATCGCCGGGCGGCAAGAATGCCTCGTATGCCTCGCCCTTCCGGCGCTGGCTGCGAGGCATTGTCATTTTGGGGATCTGTTTGAAACGGCGTATCGAGATCGGCATCCTGTATTCCCGCTCGGGGAGCTATCAGCTCGTCTCCGATGCGTGCCGCATCGGCGCCATGCGCGCCATCGCCGACATCAACGCCGATCGCAGCTCAGGCATCGAACTGGTGCCGGTCGAGCGCGATCCGCAAAGCAATGCGGACCGCTACGCGACGCTGTGCGAGGATATTTTCAGGACCAGCAGCGCGCGCCATGTCGTCGGCTGCGTCACCTCGTGGAGCCGCAAGGAAGCCATTCCGGTGCTCGAGAAGGCGGGCGGCATGCTCTGGTACGCCTGCCCCTATGAGGGCTTCGAGGCCAACGAGCACGTCGTCTACATGCACGCCTGCCCCAACCAGCATCTGGTGCCGCTGATGGCGCATGTCGTGCCGCGTTTCGGCGCCAACGGTTTCCTGCTCGGCTCGAACTACATCTGGGGCTGGGAGATGAACCGCGTCGCGCGCGACCTGATCGCGGATGCCGGCGGCAAGGTGCTGGGCGAACGCTATCTGCGCATCGGCGAGACCGATGTGTCGCGGCTGATCGCGGAGATCCGCGCCACGCGGCCGAACTTCATCCTCAACAACCTGATCGGCACCTCGTCCTACGCCTTCCTCGCGGCCTATCGCGACCTGGGTCACGAGGATGCCGCCTTCAGTCCCGAGACTTGTCCCGTCATCTCCTGCAACCTCACCGAAGGTGAGCTGCCGGCGATCGGTGAATCCGGCAAGGGACATCTGTCGGTCGGGCCGTATTTCGCGCCGCGGCCGGCCGCCTTCGCCTCGTCTTTCGAGGCCTCCGCCTATGCCTCCGTGCAGGTGATGGCCGACGTGCTCTCCAGCAATTCCGAAGCCGGTCCGGCGGAATTTTCCAGAGCCTTCGCAGAACGCCGCTTCTCCACCCGGCTCGGGCCGATCGCCATCGACGCGCATTCCCAGCACGCGACGCTGCCGGTGATCATCGGGCGCATCGCCGATGGCTTCTTCGAGGTCGTCAGCCGCGAGGACGAAGTCGCGCCAGACCCGTATCTGTCGCGCTACGACCCGGCAAAAACATTCGGCCGCCCGCGCCTGAGGGTGGTATCGTGACGAGAACCCCACGCATCCCCAATCTCGGCGGCGCCAGGGCCTTCATCCTGCATCGCCCGCATCCGACGGTGCAGGCGATCACCAGGCAATTGTCGGCCATCGGCCTGATCACACTGGACTGCTGGCCGGAATTGCCGCCCGAGGCGTTGGCCGCTGATTTCGTCTTCTTGGACGCCGATCTCGGCTTTGACGAGCAATTCCCGTGGAAACCGGGCGAAGCGCCGATGCCGCTGGTGGCTCTGATCGGCTCGGAGGCGCCTGGCCGCATCGAATGGGCGTTGTCGCACAAGGCCGACGCGCAACTGCTGAAGCCGGTCGGCAATGCCGGCGTCTATAGCGCGCTGCTGATCGCAAGGCAGAGTTTCGAGGCGCGAAAACATCTGGCCAGCGAGATTGCCTCGCTTCGCCAGCGCGTCGCCGAGCGCCAGACCATCGTGCGCGCGGTGACGGCACTGGCGAAAGGCGCCGATGACGGCCGCGCCTATGCGCAGCTTCGCTCGCTGGCGATGAGCTGGCAGATCAGCGTCGAGGATGCCGCGCGGCGGATCGTGGCCATGACAAGTGAAGAAGCAACGGGGGAAGAAGGCGGCGATGACCAGTCCCATCGCGCCTGATCTCACCGCACCAGGGCGCATGCCGGTCAAGCCGCGCGCCGGCGTCTGGCGCCGGCTGGTCAGGCGCCGTCTGGCGCTGCTCGGGCTGGTCATCGTGGCCATCGTCGTTGCCGGCGCCGTGCTGGCGCCATGGCTGACAGGCTACGATCCCAACGAGCAGATGTTCGACGGCCTGACCATCGAGGGCTCGCCCTTGCCGCCGGATGCAAAATTCTGGCTGGGCACCGACCTGCTCGGCCGCGACCTGTTGACCCGCATCCTCTACGGCGCCCGCACCTCGCTGATCATCGGCATCGTCGCCAATGGCGTGGCGCTGTTCATCGGCACGCTGGTCGGCGTTGTCGCCGGCTATTTCCGGGGCTGGATCGGCAGCGCGCTGATGCGTTTCACCGATTTGATGATGGCGTTTCCGGCACTGCTGCTCGCCATTTGCCTGGCTGCGGTGTTCGAGCCGAGCCTGTGGATCGTCGCTATGGTCATCGCCCTGGTCAACTGGGTGCAGACCGCCCGCGTTATCTACACCGAGACCTCTTCGCTCGCCGAACGCGAGTTCATCGACGCCGAGCGCACCATCGGGGCGAGCGCACCGCGCATCCTGTTTCGCCACATCCTGCCGCATCTCCTGCCGACCATCATCGTCTGGGGCACGCTCGGCATCTCGACCACGGTGCTGTTGGAGGCGACGCTCTCCTTCCTCGGCATTGGCGTGCAGCCGCCGACCGCGTCCTGGGGCAACATCATCTTCGAGAACCAGACCTACTTCCAGGCAGCACCCTGGCTGGTGTTCTTTCCCGGCGCGGCGATCCTGGCGCTGGCACTGGCCTTCAACCTGATCGGCGACGCGCTGCGCGACATCCTCGATCCGACGCAGAGGGGCCGGGCATGATCGCCTATCTAGGCCGCCGCCTCATCCAGTCGCTGCTGATCCTGCTCGGCGTCTCGCTGATCACCTTCGCGCTGCTCTATCTCTTGCCGGCCGACCCGGTGCGCCAGATCGCCGGTCGCAGCGCCACGCCGCAGACGGTCGAGAACATCCGCCAGCAGCTCGGCCTCGACCAGCCCTTCATCGTCCAGTACTGGCGCTATCTTACGAAGCTCATCAGCGGCGATCTCGGCCGCTCCTACATCCAGCGCTCCGAAGTCACCGAGCTGATCGTCTCACGGCTCCCGGCCAGCCTGTTGCTGATGGTCGGCGCCATCCTGTGCGAGCTGCTGCTCGGCCTGAGCATGGGCCTGATCGCCGCCGTCAAGCGCGGCACCGGCACCGACCAGACGCTGATGGTCGCCTCCTTTGTCGGCGTCTCGGCGCCGCAATTCGTCGTCGGCCTGCTGCTGCTCTACGTCTTTGCCGTGCGGCTCAGCTGGTTACCGATCGGCGGCTATGGCACCTGGCGTCATCTCGTGCTGCCGTCGCTGACCATGGGAATACTCGGCGCCGGCTGGTACGCCCGCATGATGCGCTCGTCGATGATCGATGTTCTGCGTCAGGATTATGTCCGCACCGCCCGCGCCAAGGGCCTGGCGCGGCGAGCCATCCTGTTCCGACATGCACTGCCCAACGCCATCCTGCCGGTCATCGCCATGATCGGCATCGACATCGGCATCTTCATGGGTGGCATCGTCGTCGTCGAAAGCGTGTTCGGCTGGCCTGGCATTGGCCAGCTGGCGTGGCAGGCCATCCAGCGCGTGGACATCCCGATCATCATGGGCGTCACCCTGGTCTCGGCCTTCGCCATCGTGCTCGGCAATCTGCTGGCAGACGTCATCGCGCCCTTCATCGACCCCCGCATCAAGCTCAGATGAAAATGAAAACCAGACAGAGAAAGGGAACATAAAAATGAAAAAGTTTCTCGCATCCACGGTAGCGGCATCGGCGCTGGCGCTGATGCTCGGCATGACAAGTGTTCGCGCCGAGGACGCCGTCGATCCGAACGCCAAGCAGGGCGGCGAGATCATCGCCACATACAAGGACGACGTCACGACGCTCGACCCGGCGATCGGCTATGACTGGCAGAACTGGTCGATGATCAAGAGCCTGTTCGACGGGTTGATGGACTATGAGCCGGGCACCACCAATTTGAAGCCCGACCTTGCCGAAAGCTACGAAATCGCGCCCGACGGCAAGACCTTCACCTTCAAGCTGCGCCATGGCGTGAAGTTCCACAATGGCCGCGAGATGACCGCCGACGACGTGAAATATTCGCTCGACCGCGTCACCAATCCGAAGACCCAGAGCCCCGGTGCCGGCTTCTTCGGCTCGATCAAGGGCTATGACGATGTCGCCGCAGGCAAGGCGGATGGCCTCTCGGGCGTCACCGTCGTCGATCCCTATACGGTCAAGTTCGAGCTGAGCCGGCCCGACGCCACCTTCTTGCATGTCATGGCAATCAACTTCGCGCATGTCGTACCGAAGGAGGAGGTCGAGAAATACGGCGCCGATTTCGGCAAGCATCCAGTCGGCACTGGCGCCTTCAAGCTGGCCGAGTGGACACTCGGCCAGCGCATCGTCTTCGTGCGCAACCCGGACTATTGGCACAAGGGCCTGCCGCACTTGGACAAGATCACCTTCGAGGTTGGCCAGGAGCCGATCGTGGCGCTTCTGCGCATGCAGAAAGGCGAGATCGACCTGCCCCTCGATGGCATTCCACCGGCAAAGTTCCAGGAGGTGATGGCCGATCCCGAGCAGAAGGCGCGCGTCGTCGAAGGCGGCCAGCTGCACACCGGCTACATCACCATGAACACCACCATGGCGCCCTTCGACAATGTGAAGGTCAGGCAAGCCGTCAACATGGCGATCAACAAGGCGCGCATCGTCCAGATCATCAACAACCGCGCCGTGCCGGCCAACCAGCCGCTGCCGCCGTCGATGCCGGGCTACGACAAGGAATACAAGGGCTATCCCTATGATGTCGCCAAGGCCAAGGCGCTGCTTGCCGAGGCCGGTCATCCCGATGGTTTCGACACCCAGCTGTTCGCCATGAACACCGATCCCAACCCGCGCATCGCCCAGGCGATCCAGCAGGATCTGGCGGCCATTGGCATCAAGGCCAGCATCCAGGCATTGGCCCAGGCCAACGTGATTGCCGCCGGCGGCGACAAGGCCGGCGCACCGATGATCTGGTCTGGCGGCATGGGCTGGATCGCGGATTTTCCCGATCCCTCAAACTTCTACGGCCCGATCCTCGGCTGCGCCGGTGCGGTTCCCGGCGGCTGGAACTGGTCATGGTATTGCAACAAGGATCTCGACGCCAAGGCGGCCGAGGCCGACTCGATAACCGATCCGGCAAAGTCCGAAGAGCGCAACAAAATGTGGAGCTCGATCTACGACAAGATCATGGAAGACGCGCCCTGGGCGCCGGTCTTCAACGAGCAGCGCTTCAGCATGAAATCCGCACGCATGGGCGGCGCAGACAACCTCTATGTCGATCCGGTCCATGTCTTCATCAACTATGACAATGTGTACGTAAAAGATGTGCAATAACTGCGACTACACCATCCACGGGCGCCAACATCATTTCGGCTGGGACAATTCGTTTGCCCCGGCCGAGCGGGTGGCGCCCGGCTCGATCATCGAGTTCCAGTGCCTCGATTCCTCCGGCGGCCAGTTGCAGGCCGACAGCACGGTCGCCGACGTCGCCAGGCTCGACTTCGCCACCGTCAATCCGGTGACCGGGCCGATCTTCGTCGAGGGCGCCGAGCCGGGCGACGCACTGAAGGTGACGATCGAGATGTTCAAACCGTCCGGCTTCGGCTGGACGGCCAACATTCCCGGTTTCGGGCTGCTCGCCGACGACTTCAAGGAGCCGGCGCTGAACATCTGGAAATACGACGCCGTCTCGCTCGAGCCGGCGCTGTTCGGCAAAAATGCGCGGGTGCCGTTGAAACCCTTCGCCGGCACCATCGGCAACGCGCTGGCGGAAAAGGGCCACCATTCGGTGGTCCCGCCAAGGCGCGTCGGCGGCAATCTCGACATCCGCGATCTCGCCGCCGGCACCACGCTGTACCTGCCGGTGGAAGTGGCGGGCGCGCTGTTTTCGGTCGGCGATACCCATGCCGCGCAAGGCGACGGCGAGGTCTGCGGCACGGCGATCGAAAGCCCGATGGACGTCGTGCTCAAGCTCGATCTGGTCAAGGACGCCAGGCTGAAGACGCCGCGCTTCACCACGCCAGGCCCGGTGACGCGCCATCTCGACGCCAAGGGTTATGAGGTGACGACGGGCATCGGCCCGGACCTGATGGCGGGCGCCAGGGAAGCGGTCGCGCAGATGGTCGACCTGCTCGCCGGGAGGTACAAGATCGACCCGGTCGAAGCCTATATGCTGGCCTCTGTGTGCGGCGATCTCAGGATCAGCGAGATCGTCGACATGCCGAACTGGGTGGTGTCGTTCTATTTTCCGCGCTGCGTGTTTGAATGACTGGAGGTCGGCGCCGTACCCCCACCCCGCTGCTTCGCAGCAAGGGGGAGGGTAAAATGCTGCCGCCCTACCTCCACCTTGTGGGGAGGTCGGACCGAAGGTCCGGGTGGGGGTTGCGCCTGCAATGATCAGCGAAACCAAATCCATCCTCGACATCGCCAACCTCTGCGTCAGCGTGCGCGGCGAGGATGGCGAGCGCGAGGTCGTCTCCGACCTATCGCTCACGCTGAGCCGCGGCGAGACGCTCTGCATTGCCGGTGAATCCGGCTCCGGCAAATCGATGACCGCACTGGCCATCATGCAATTGCTGCCGCAGCCCGCAGCCCGCATATCGTCTGGGAAAATCCATTTGGGCGATACAGATCTGACGACTCTCGACGAGCGCCGGATGCGGCGCATTCGCGGCGACCGTATCGCCATGATCTTCCAGGAGCCGATGACCTCGCTCAACCCGGTGCTGTCGATCGGCCGGCAGCTCACCGAATCCATCGAGGCACACACCAGCCTGTCGCAGGGCGAAGCTCGTCAGCGCGCCATCGAGGCGTTGAAGGCGGTGCGCATTTCGGAAGCCGAAAGCCGGCTAAAGCAGTTTCCGCACGAGCTCTCCGGCGGCATGCGCCAGAGGGTGATGATCGCCATGGCGCTGGCGCTCGAGCCGGACGTGCTGGTCGCCGACGAGCCGACGACGGCCCTCGACGTCACCGTGCAGGGCGAGGTGCTGGAGCTGCTGCGCGACCTGCAGCGCCAGCACGGCACCAGTGTCATCCTGATCACCCACGATATGGGCGTCGTCGCCGAAATGGCCGACCGCGTCATCATCATGCGGCATGGCCGCATGGTCGAAGAGGGAAAAACCGCTGACATTTTTGCCAGGCCGCAAGCCGACTACACGCGCGAGCTGCTGGCCGCCGTGCCGCGCATCGGCAGCGGTATCGGCCGCCAGAAATCCAGGGATGCCGAGACGGCGATGCCGGCCAATGTCGCCGAAGTCAACGATCTGCATGTCCGCTTCGACTTGCATGGCGGCTTCTTCGGCCGGGTCACCCGCCGCGTCCACGCGGTGGAAGGCGTGACCTTCTCGATCGCGCCCAACGAGACGCTGGCGCTGGTCGGCGAATCCGGCTGTGGCAAGTCGACCACCGCCAAGGCGCTGGCCGGACTGGTGCCCTACAGCGGCGATATCGCGGTTGGCGGGCGCAATCTGTCCGGCCTTGGTCGCGACGAGCGTAAGGCGGTGCGCCGCGACGTGCAGATGATTTTTCAGGATCCCTACGCCTCGCTCGACCCGCGCATGCGCGTCGGCGAACTCGTCGCCGAGCCGCTGCTGATCCATGGCATCGACTCGAAGCAAGAGCGCAGTGACCGTGTCGCGGCGCTGTTCGAGCGCGTCGGCCTGTCGGCCGATCAGATGGAGCTCTATCCGCATGAATTCTCCGGCGGCCAGCGCCAGCGCGTCTGTATTGCACGCGCTCTTGCGCTGCGGCCGAAGCTGATCATCGCCGACGAAAGCGTCTCGGCGCTCGACGTTTCGGTGCAGGCGCGCGTGCTCGATCTGTTGAAGGAATTGCAGCGCGAATTCGGCGTCGCCTATCTCTTCATCTCGCATGACATGGCTGTGGTCGAGAACATCTCCGACCGCGTCGCCGTCATGTATCTCGGCCAGATCATCGAGATGGGCACGCGCGACCAGGTCTTTTCCAACCCGCGCCACCCCTACACCAGACGCCTCATCGAAGCCGTGCCGGTGCCCGATCCAGCCAAGCGAAGAAGCCGCTTCGCCCGCCTCGAACAGGAGATCCCGAGCGCCACCCGCAGGATCGGCGAGGCGCCGCTGAAACTGGCGCTGAGGGATGTCGGCAACGGCCATCTCGTCGCCGCCGAGGGCTGAGCCGGCACTGCCGCCGGGCGGTTCACGTGTTTGTGTCTCTATCTCGCGCTCAAGGCTCGCGTTCCCCCGCCAAACGGTATCGCTTCGCACACGAAATCCCCAACGGCCTCTTCCCCTCTGTCCCTATCTTCCTCATGTTCAATACCATTGCGATGATCGATCGTAGGAGGGTCGGTCGGATTCATCGCTATGGGAGGAAGTCAACCATGAAGGTAAGCCTTTTCGTTTCCGCGGCACTTCTCGCCGCATCCGCGATTCCCGCCTCGGCCGCCGAAATTTCCGACGGCAAGGTCAAGATCGGCATCCTCAACGACCAATCGGGCGTCTACGCCGATTTCGGCGGCAAGTGGTCGGTCGAGGCGGCCAAGATGGCGGTCGAGGATTTCGGCGGCAAGGTGCAGGGAGCGCCGATAGAAATCATCAGCGCCGATCACCAGAATAAGCCCGATATCGCCTCCAACATCGCGCGGCAGTGGTATGACACCGAGCAGGTCGATGCCATCATGGAACTGACGACCTCTTCGGTGGCGCTCGCCGTCCAGGGGATTTCCAAGGAAAAGAAGAAGATCGACATCGTCACCGGCGCGGCGACCACGGAGCTGACCGGCAAACAATGCTCGCCCTATGGCTTCCACTGGGCCTATGACACTCATTCGCAAGCGGTTGGGACCGGCGGCTCTCTCGTGCAGCAGGGGGGCGACAGCTGGTTCTTCGTCACCGTCGACTATGCATTCGGCTATTCGCTGAAGGATCAGACCACCAAGTTCGTCGAGAGCCATGGCGGCAAGGTGCTGGGCGAGGTGCGTTATCCCCTGGGATCGACCGATTATTCGTCCTTCCTGCTGCAGGCGCAATCGTCGGGCGCCAAGGTCATCGGCCTGGCCAATGCCGGCCTCGATACCTCCAACTCCATCAAGCAGGCGGCCGAATTCGGCATCGTCCAGGGCGGTCAACGTCTTGCCGCACTCCTGTTCACGCTGGCCGAGGTGCATGGGCTTGGCCTTCAAGCGGCGCAGGGCGTTGTGCTGACCGAAGGCTATTATTGGGATCGCGACGACAAGAGCCGCGAATTCGGGCAGCGCTTTTTCAAGCGCACCAACCGCATGCCGAACATGATCCAGGCCTCGACCTATTCGGCGGTGACGCAGTACCTGAAAGCGATCGACAAGGCCGGCACCGACGAGACCGAAGCGGTCGCCAAGCAACTGCATTCGATGCCCGTGGACGACGCCGCGATAACCAACGGCAAAGTGCAGGCGGACGGCAACATGGTCCACGACATGTACCTCTATCAGGTCAAGTCGCCAGCCGAGAGCACCAAGGAGTGGGACTACTACAAATATCTCGCCACCATTCCTGGCAACGAGGCCTTCCTGAGCGAAAAGGAAAGCGGCTGTCCGACGGCCGGCCAGTGATCGGCGCGGCCGATGGCGCCGACTGACCTGAGCGCGAACGAGCCGCCTGTGGTGCTTTCCGCCCGCGGGTTGCGGCGTGACTTTGCCGGCTTCATCGCCGTGAAAAACGTCGATCTGGATGTTCGCCATGGCAACATCCATGCCCTGATCGGACCCAACGGCGCCGGCAAGACGACCGTCTTCAACCTGCTCACCAAGTTCCTGGCGCCGACCAGCGGCAGGATCGAGCTGCTTGGCCACGACATCACCCGCACCTCGCCGGCCAGGGTCGCGCGAATGGGTCTGGTGCGCTCGTTCCAGATATCGGCGATTTTTCCGCATCTCAGCGTGCTCGACAATGTGCGCGTTGCCCTGCAGCGGCCGGGCGGGCTCAGCGTTCAGTTCTGGCGCTCGCTGGCGGCGCTCGACCGGCTGACGCCGCGCGCCGAGGAATTGCTGCGCTCGGTCGGTCTCGACGACGCCAGGAACAGGCTCGCCGGCGACCTTTCCTATGGCAGGAAACGCGTGCTCGAGATCGCCACGACCCTGGCGCTCGATCCGAAAGTGCTGCTGCTGGACGAGCCGATGGCCGGCATGGGGCACGAGGACGTGGCCACGGTTTCCGACCTTATCCGTTCGGTGGCCAAGGATCGCGCCGTGCTGATGGTCGAGCACAATCTGACTGTGGTGGCCGACCTTTGCGACTGGATAACGGTCATGCAGCGTGGCGAGGTGCTGGCCGCCGGCGACTACGCCACGGTCAGCCGCGACGAGCGCGTCAAGATCGCCTATATGGGCACCGCCGATGACTAGTACCGCACCTCTGCTTGCCGTCAGCGGCCTCAACGCCTGGTATGGCGAGGGCCATGCGCTGCACGGCGTCGATCTGGAAGTGTATTCCGGCGAGACGGTCACACTGCTCGGCCGCAATGGCGTCGGCAAGACGACGACGCTGCGCGCCATCATGGGGCTGATCCGCAAGCGAACCGGCGGGATCGCCTTCGACGGCCAGGATCTGATGCGGCTGCCGCTGCACCGCACCGCGCATCAGGGCATCGGCTTCGTGCCGGAGGAGCGCGGTATTTTCGCCACGCTGACCGTCGACGAGAACCTGGTTCTGCCGCCGGTCGTGGCCGAGGGCGGCATGAGCGTCGAGGAGATATTCGATCTGTTCCCCAATCTGAAGGAGCGGCGCAACAGTCCCGGCACCAGGCTGTCGGGCGGCGAACAGCAGATGCTGGCGATCGCGCGCATGTTGAGAACGGGTGTGAAAATGCTGCTTCTCGACGAGCCGACGGAGGGGCTCGCTCCCGTCATCGTGCAGCGCATCGGCGCGTTGCTGGCGACGTTGAAAAAGCGCGGCATGACGATCCTGTTGGTCGAGCAGAACTTCCGCTTCGCCAGCCGTGTCGCCGATCGTTTCTATCTGATGGAGCACGGCAAGGTGGTGGCAGGGTTCCCGGTCGGCGAGCTGCCGGACCGCATGACGCAGCTCCACGAAGTCCTGGGTGTATGATGGCGCCATGACGATGATCTTCGGAATCCCGGTTCAGGCTTTCCTCGGCCAGTTGCTGGTCGGCCTGATCAACGGCTCGTTCTACGCCATGCTGAGCCTGGGCCTGGCCGTCATATTCGGCCTGCTGCGGGTCATCAATTTCGCCCATGGCGCCCAATATATGCTCGGCGCCTTCGTCGGCTATCTGCTGCTCACCTATCTCGGCATCGGCTACTGGCCGGCGCTGATCCTTGCGCCGCTGATCGTCGGTGTCTTCGGCATCGTGGTCGAGCGCCTGGCGCTGTCGCGGCTGTACGATCTCGACCCGCTCTACGGGCTGCTCTTCACCTTCGGCCTCGCGCTCGTGCTCGAAGGCATCTTCCGCTACTATTACGGCGTCTCGGGAAACCCCTACGCCGTCCCGCCGCTGCTTTCGGGAGGCACCAATCTCGGCTTCATGTTCCTGCCCAATTATCGCGGCTGGGTCGTCGTTGCCTCGCTGATCGTCTGCTTCGGAACCTGGGTGCTGATCGAGAAGACCAGGCTCGGTTCCTACCTGCGCGCCGCGACGGAGAATCCCCGCCTCGTCCAGGCTTTCGGCGTCAACGTGCCGTTGCTGCTGACCCTGACCTACGGCCTCGGCTCCGCGCTGGCTGGGCTTGCCGGAATTCTGGCAGCGCCGATCTATCAGGTGAGCCCGCTTATGGGGTCGGATCTCATCATCGTCGTCTTCGCCGTCGTCGTGGTCGGCGGCATGGGATCGATCCTTGGCGCCATCGTCACCGGCTACATGCTCGGCCTTGCCGAAGGCCTGACCAAGGTCTTCTACCCTGAGGCCTCCAACCTCGTGGTCTTCGTCATCATGGCCATCGTGCTTCTGGTCCGGCCGGCCGGCCTGTTCGGAAGGGACGCCTGACATGTCGGAAGAGACATCTGACATGTCGGAACTGACGCTTCGCGAGACATCGGCCAAAAACTCGGCACGGCTTGAATGGACGCTGGTCGGGCTCGGCATCCTGGCGCTGCTGGTGGCGCCTTTCCTAGTCTATCCGATCTTCCTGATGAAGATGCTGTGCTTTGCGCTGTTTGCCTGTGCGTTCAATCTCCTGCTTGGCTACACCGGGCTGCTGTCGTTCGGCCACGCCACCTTTTTCGGCGGCGCCGCCTACTTCACGGCGCATGCCGTCAAGGTGTGGGGCTGGCCGCCGGAAGCCGGCATTCTGCTCGGCATGGCGGGTGCGGCCTTGCTCGGCCTTGTCATGGGCTTTTTCGCCATTCGCCGGCAAGGCATCTATTTCGCCATGATCACGCTGGCGCTGTCGCAGATGTTCTTCTTCTTCTGCGTGCAGGCGCCGTTCACGCAAGGCGAGGATGGCATCCAAGGTGTGCCGCGCGGCATGCTGCTAGGCGTCCTCGACCTGAACGTCTCGCTGAACATGTATTATTTCGTGCTGGCGGTGTTCCTCGTCGGCGTCTTCGCCATCTGGCGCATCGTCAATTCGCCGTTCGGCATGATCCTGCGCTCGATCCGCGAGAACGAGAACCGCGCCATTTCGCTGGGCTATTCCGTCGCCAACTACAAGCTCGGCGCCTTCGTCATGTCGGCGGCGCTGGCCGGGCTGGCCGGATCGCTCAAGGCGATCGTTTTCCAGTTCGCCACGCTCACCGACGTCACCTGGCAGATGTCGGGCGAGGTGATCCTGATGACGCTTCTGGGCGGCATCGGCACCATGGTCGGGCCGATCATCGGCGCCAGCCTTGTCATCGGCCTGGAAAACACGCTTGCCACTTCCGGCTTTCCGGTGACCATCGCCACTGGCCTGATCTTCATGGTGTGCGTGCTCGTCTTCCGGCGCGGCATCGTCGGCGAATTTTACGCGCGGATTTTCAAGCGGGCGGGAAAGGACTGATCAGCTGCAGGTTGATGGGACGCGGCTTGCGCGTGATGACGCATGCGTCTCCCCAATGAGCACCTGTCCGGATACTTCAGAAAGCTATAGACCTCGATCAAATCGATGCGACTGCTTGCGACCTGGGGCAATTGCGACTCCATCGGAACGGGTGAGCACTGCTTTGGGCAAATCGTGATGCGCGCATTCTTTCGATTGCTTGTCGTTGTAATCGTGGCGTCCGGCGTGACCGGTTGCACCAGTATTTCCTACTACGCGCAATCCGTGCAGGGCCATCTGCGGATCATGACGGCGCGCCAGGATGTCGGAAAACTGATCGAGGATCCGTCGACGCCGAAGGCATTGCGTGCGCGAATGGCATCGGCGAGCGCTATACGACAGTTCGCAACGGATGAACTGGCGCTGCCCGACAACAACAGCTACCGCAGCTATGTCGACATTGGTCGGGACTCGGTGACATGGGCTGTCTTCGCCGCGCCGGCATTTTCGCTGACGCCGCGAACATGGTGTTTTCCTGTTTTCGGCTGTGTTCCCTACCGGGGGTATTTCTCCAGGAAGTCCGCGACTGAAACCGCTGTCGAACTTCAAGGACAGGGCACGGACGTCTATGTGACGGGCATCACGGCATATTCCACGCTTGGCTGGTCGAGCGACCCGCTGCTCAGCACGATGTTCGGCCAGGATGAAACCAATCTCGCAGCGCTGGTGTTCCATGAACTGGCCCACCAGCGCGTCTACGTGCACGACGATTCCGCATTCAACGAGGCGTTCGCTGTCGCCGTTGAAACGACCGGCGTGAAAAAGTGGCTGCGCGCGACTGGCGACACCGCCGCATTGCGCCGTTACGAAGCTGCCCGGAGGCGCAAGGCTGAATTTCTTGCGCTGGTGTCGCGGACCCGCGACGAGCTGACGCAAGTCTATTCCAACTCCGGCACCTCGGAGCAAAAACTGGCCGCGAAGACGGCCGCGATTGAACGGCTGCGGATGCGCTACCGACACATGCGCGACAGGCGCTGGGGCCGATACCGGGGATACGATGCCTGGTTCGCTTCCCCGATCAACAATGCAAAGCTCGCCGCGACGTCCGTCTATAGCGATCGGGTGACCGCGTTTCTGCGCCTGTTCGACTTGTGTTCGGGCGACTATGTCAGGTTCTATGCGTCAGTCCGACGGATTGGCGCACTGGACCAAGCTCACCGCGTCGATGCACTTGCGGCGGCAGATCGCTGTTATTGAGCCGGTCAAAAGGGATGGCCCGAAGCGTCGGGGAACTTGCGTCCGAAACCAACCAAATCGCGCGATTGAGATCGCCCGCGCGGTTCTACTGGTCCGAGAACTTCACGCTCACGCCGCGCTGCCGAAAATAAGCCTGCATCAACTTGCGGCCCGAGCGGTTGTTCTGCGCCAGCTTGGCCGGATCGAACACCGCCTGTTTGATCCCTTCTCGCGTCAGCGCCGCCTTAAGCGCCGCGATATGTGTGTCGATGTCGGCATTGTCCGCCCGGAGCGAGGCATAGATGCTCTCGGTCGCCTCGGCCACGGTCAGTTCGCTCATTGGTGTCGTCCTTTGGTTGGTTGGGCGGCGCTTAGCACAGATTCGCGGTCCGCCGATACCGAGACCGTCAGTACACAGCGCCCGTCGCGAAAGCGAACCGTTCCTTATGGGGCTTCGTAGAGTTCCAGCGGCAATCCATCCGGGTCCCTGAAAAAGGTAAACCGCTGGTCTGTGTATGGGTCGATCCGGATTGGCTCGACGGCAACGCCTGCGGCTTCCAGGCGGATAATTACGGGCTCAAGATTAGCCACAGCGAATGCCAGATGTCTCAGGCCTGTAGCCTCTGGGTGGGATGGCCGCATCGCTGGTGCAGGGAAGGAGAACAATTCCAGTTGGGCCGACCCGATCCGCAGATCCGCCTTCCATGATTGCCGCTCCTCCCGATAAACCTCCCGGATCAGATCGAGGCCGAGGAGTTCGACGTAGAACCGTCGCGACTGGTCGTAGTCGGTGCAGATGAGCGCGACGTGGTGAATGGCGTTCAGCATGCTGCTAACCTTGGTCAAGCCGGGATATGAGGCCAAGTTGCTTCAAGGCCTGGATCGTCGCGCGCCACGCCTCTGATTTGCCCTGTCCTTCCATCTCACCCATAACACCCGCGTTCCACCGCCAGCCGCCGCACCAGCGCCAGCACGGCATCGATGGTCGGGGTCGGCTTGTCCGTGAGCCGGCCAAGTTCCTGCACCGCGCTCACCAGCGCGTCGATCTCCATCGGCCTGCCGCGCTCCAGGTCCTGCAGCATCGAGGTCTTGTGTTCGCCGACATCGCCGGCGCCCTTGATGCGCCGGTCGACCGCTATGGGAAAACGCACGCCGAGGCTTTCGCCGATCGCCTGCGCCTCCAGCATCATGGTGCGGGCGAGCGCGCGGGTGCCATCGTCGGCAACGATCGCGGCCAGCGTGCTGCCGGTCAGCGCCGAGATCGGGTTGAAGGAGAGATTGCCCCACAGTTTTACCCAGATTTCGCTACGGATGTCCTCGCGCACCGGCGCTTGCAGGCCGGCCTTGACCATCTCCTCGGCCAGAAGCGTGACCCGTTCGCTGCGCTCGCCGGAGGGTTCGCCGAGCGAGAAACGTTTGCCCTCGACATGGCGGATGAGACCCGGCGCATCGACCTCGACGGCGGGATAGACGACCGAGCCGATGACGCGGTCCGGTCCGATCCGCTGCCAGATCGCGCCGCCGGGGTCGACCGCGTTCAGCCTGGTGCCTTCGAGCGGCCCGCCGACGCCGTGGAAATACCACCAGGGCACGCCGTTCTGCATGGTGACGACTGATGTGTGGTCCCCGAGCAGCGGCGCGATCTGGTCAAGGGCTGGGGAGAGAGAATGGGCCTTCAGCGCCAGCACGACGTAATCCTGGGCGCCAAGCTCGTCGGCTTTGGCGGCGGCCCGGACGGGGACCGAAATCTCCTGGCCATCCTCGATCAGGCGCAGGCCGTCCGCCTTGATGGCTTCCAGATGGGCGCCGCGCGCGACGATCGAAAGATCGGTCCGCCCAGTGATGGCGAGCTTGGCCGCGAGATAGCCGCCGATCGCGCCGGCGCCGAAGATGGTGATCTTCATCGTCAAAGCCCGAGTTTGGCGGCGAGGCCGATGCGCTGCAATTTGCCGGTCGCACCCTTGGGGATCTCGTCCAGGATCAGGATCTTGCGCGGCACCTTGAAATCGGCAAGCCGTGTCGCGGCATAGGTGCGAATGTCGCCCTCGGTGGCACTGATGCCTTCGCGCAGCACAACCGCCGCGGCCACCTCCTCGCCAAGCTTGTCATGCGGCATGGCGAAGGTGACGACCTGCGCCACTGCCGGATGGTCCATCAGCACGTCGTCGACCTCGAGCGGCGAGATCTTTTCGCCACCGCGGTTGATGATCTCCTTGAGCCGACCGGTGACGCGCAAATAGCCGTCCTCGTCGAGCACACCCTGGTCGCCGGTGTGGAACCAGCCATGCGCGAAAGCCGTGGCATTGGCATCCGGGTTCTTCTCGTAACCCGTCGTGACATTGGGTCCGCGAATGACGATCTCGCCGGTCTCGCCGGCTGCGAGCAGCCGCCCGTCGGGCGCCATGACAGCCACGTCCGGACCGGCGGAGGC
>NZ_RZOL01000740.1:0-1394 GCF_004022985.1 Mesorhizobium sp. M7A.F.Ca.ET.027.02.1.1
GCGTCACATAGTGCGAATTGGCGTAGATCTTGACGCTTTTCAGCTCGCCGGTCTTCTGGCCGGTGAGCGGGTCGAACTCGGTGATCTGCTCGATCTCGTCGCCGAACATCGAGATGCGCCAGGCGCGGTCTTCCAGGTGGGCCGGGAAGATCTCGATCGTGTCGCCGCGCACGCGGAACGAGCCGCGAACGAAATTGATGTCCTGGCGCTTGTACTGCTGGGCGACGAGATCGGCGAGCAGCGCACGCTGGTCGAGCCGGTCGCCGATCTGCATCTGGAAGGTCATCGCCGTATAGGTTTCGACCGAGCCGATACCGTAGATGCAGGACACCGAGGCGACGATGATGACGTCGTCGCGCTCGAGCAGCGAACGCGTCGCCGAATGTCGCATGCGGTCGATCTGCTCGTTGATCGAGGATTCCTTCTCGATGAAGGTGTCGGTGCGCGGGACGTAGGCTTCCGGCTGGTAATAGTCGTAGTAGGAGACGAAATACTCGACGGCGTTTTCCGGGAAGAATTTCTTGAACTCGGAATAGAGCTGCGCCGCCAGCGTCTTGTTCGGCGCCAGGATCAAGGCAGGGCGCTGCGTCTCCTCGATCACCTTGGCCATGGTGAAGGTTTTTCCGGAGCCGGTGACGCCGAGCAGCACCTGGGTGCGGTCGTTGTTGTCGACGCCTTCGACCAGATCCTTGATGGCGGTCGGCTGGTCGCCGGCCGGCTCGAAATCCGACACCATCTTGATGGCGATGCCGCCTTCGGACTTTTCCGGGCGGGCAGGGCGGTGCGGCATCCACAGCACGCCGTCCTTGTGCAGCGGATTGCCGGATTCGATCAGCGCCGACAGTGCGGCGACGGTCGCAGTGACGCTTCCCGAAGCCATCGTCTCGGCGTCTTCCAGCGAAATGTCGAGGCCGGCGACCGGATTGAGGCCGGCTGCCGTGCGCTCCCTGGCTGACGCCGCGCCACCCATCGAGGTGCCGCGCGAACTGCGTCCGGGCGAGCTTGAGCGCTCGGGTATCTTCTTCGACGGCTTCGGCGATTTGCCGCCGTCGCCCTTGCCGGCAAGACGTCCTTCCTTTTCGGCTTCCTCCTCGATCTGCTCGGCCCAGTCCGCGATCGAACCGGTCAGCGGCGTGCCAGAGAGCTCCGGCTGCGGCATCTCGGCAAAGCCGCCTCTGTGCAGCGGTTCCGAAGCGTCCAGGAAATCGGTCAGCGGGCTGCGCCGCTTCGGCGCGGCGCGGTCGTCATTCGCCGTCGGCGGCGTTTTCTGATCGGGAGATTTGGCCATGTCCCGAATATGGGATTTCCTGGCCAAAATGGAAAGGGCGCGGTGGGGAGAGGCGTGCCGGACAGCGCTGCTCCTGACAGCCTGCTGTCAGGAGCAGGCGGGAAGG
>NZ_RZOL01000741.1:0-1394 GCF_004022985.1 Mesorhizobium sp. M7A.F.Ca.ET.027.02.1.1
CACACCGATTGTCATGCGGCCGCCTGCGGCCGCGACTTCGGATTCTATGGGGTTTTTGCTGCAATCCTGCATCGCGGGCGGCGGGGTCGCACTCCTTCCCGCTTATGTGTGCCAGCCGTCCGTCGCGGTTGGCCGTCTTATGGAACTGCTACCGGGCTGGGAAATTCCACCCTATGAAATGATGCTGATCTTCCCCAACCTGAAGAACCAGTCCAAGGCGCAGGCTGCATTCCGCGATTATGTGAATACCTTCGACTTTTCAGCATTTGCCGTTGGACGATAACCGGAACTTCGCGTGTGAGGGCCGCCCTGTTCCGCAGGCGGCAGATCGCGAATCTTGATGCCGCCCACTTCCAGAAATTCCAGTCCCAGCGGATCGACTGTCGACAGAGATACCGAACTTGTCGGGCCTCGCGAGGCCGAGGGCTGCCTCCAGCACGGCTACCGGAGATAATCCGATCTGCGCGCCCAGCGAGCGCCTCGCAAACCGCTGTGCATGGGGCTCGTCGGACAAGAGGGCGATGATGGCATCGACGAAGAAGATCGGGCGGAGCCGAAGCTCCGCCCGATGGCAGTTAGCCGAGCGCCGCCATCTGAAGATCGGCCGCCTCCCGGCTGACGCCCTGGCCGGGATTCTCGGTCTGGCGTTCGTAAGGCTTCCAGCCTTCACCAACGACGTGCTCGTAGGCGGCGACGGCGCCCTCGGCCGCCATGCGCAACGCGTGGGCTTGAAGGCCCATGTCGGCGGCGAATTCGCGCTTGCGCTGGGCCTTGCTGTCGAAGCCGACCGGACCGTCAATGTCTTCGTCGCGGGTGTCGTTGGCGAGCCTGGCCGTGGCGTCCTTGGCCTCGGTAACGGCTTTCGAGTAGAACTGGCCTGCTCCATAGGCCGAACCGACATGCGAGCCGACGATCCTTTGCAGGTGGATCTGCATGGCCTTTTCGGAAAGACCCTCGGAGAGGGTATCGGCGCTTTCGATCAGGCTGCGCTCATGGAATTCGCGGATGCCGTCGCTGTCGAGGACGGGGAGGCCAAAGCTTTCGGAGATGAGCGTGGCCTGGTGGCCATCCGGGCAGCAGAGCCGGACCATTTCGAGGGTCGTGCCCTTGCGGAGCTGGACGACCCGGGCCTTGGTCTTGGTGGAGCGGGTTGAACTGGACATTGAGCTTACCTTTCTAGCGATGCCCTTCAGGTGTTCCGGCCCGGTGCCGGTCTTCCCTGCGGGTGCGGTCAAAAGGAACCGGCGGAAGGCTGGACGCTTCAGGGTCCGGAGCCTGCCAGGCGAGCGAGGTTGGCTTGCGGACAAGCGGGGCCAGTCCTTCACTGGCCCTGCGTGGGACGCGGGCCAGCCTTGCCGAGATCGGCGGGTTCCGGCCGCTCCGCGGCGCGATAG
>NZ_RZOL01000742.1:0-1391 GCF_004022985.1 Mesorhizobium sp. M7A.F.Ca.ET.027.02.1.1
CGAAAATCATGATCCGACACATCGTCTTCTTCACTGCCGCGAGCAGCAGCAATCTCGAGCCGATCCTGGACGGGCTTGCACTGCTGACGAAGATCCCGCACGCACGCCGGCTCGAAGTCGCGCAGAATCGCAAGAGCGATCCCGCCAGTAAGGAAGTCGACGTCATCGTCTACGGCGAATTCGGCACCGATGCCGAGCTCGCTGCCTATAAGGCGCATCCGCTATATCAGGAGGCTATCAAGCGAGTGCGGCCGCTGCGCGAATTGCGGTTTGCGGCCGACTATGAGATCGCTGCGGCAAGGACGTCGCTGGGCGAGAACGCGCGCCAGTAAGCACGACGCGCTTGTTGCCGGGGAAGCGGATGCTGCACAAGCCGGATCATGATAGCGGGAAACACGGCTGGCGGAAGCGTCCAGAGTGAGAGCACCTTAGATCGCTTGGAGATTGCCAGCTGACGATTTTCCAGTGCGCCGGTCCTGCTCGACCTCATAGCTGACCTTTTGGCCATCGGCGAGGCTCCTCAACCCGGCACGTTCCACGGCAGATATATGAACGAAAACGTCCGCTCCGCCGGCGTCCGGTTGGATGAACCCAAAGCCCTTTGTCGCATTAAACCACTTCACCGTACCCGTAGCCACGCGTCTACTCCTTGTCTTGGCAAGGCGGGCAATTCTCACCCGCGGAGGCAATCTAACCATCGCCCTGAACACGTCAATGACGGTTGTCTTTGTCAGCCTTTCGCCTGTGCCCTCTGCATCTCGGTCGAGTCACGGCCGAGAGGTTTTCTGGAGTAGCGCTCTTCGGTCGACCCGGCGAGGCATGCGCGTTGCGAATGGCTGGCGAACCGCTCTCCCGTCCGCCCTCGGCCCGGATGCACGGTAACCTCTCAGCGCATTGTCACCCTTGATGTGCGCGCGCGACTTCGAGGAGTGCACCCGCGATCTCGTCATTGGTCCATCCGGCCGCCGCGGCGCTCTCAACCAATTCCTGGACAGCCGGTTCCAGCGCGCGCTGGCAATGAAGCCCGCGATCTGGATGATCAGCCGCACAGCCTGGTTCCACAATCGTGATCTTCGATCGCTTCATAGCCGACCAGGGGCTTTCGCCCGTCTCCTTCAGCCACACGAGGCGTATGAGCTCGGATGTCAGTGGAGCGCGCTTGGGATATCGCTTGATGCGGTCAACAAGCTGTTCCAGTGATCCCGCGCGTTGCAGCTCCTTGAAAAAATGGTGTGGCGCGACGCTCCCGAGCCGGTGCGTCTCCGCCAGGCTCCATACGTACCGATAGGCCGCCATGAAATCGGATCGTGGCGGAGCCTCGGACGGTTCGGCCCTGGTCAAGATACCCCCGCCCACGAGGCGGTCGGCCTTTTCGATGATCTGGCGGCTCC
>NZ_RZOL01000743.1:0-1387 GCF_004022985.1 Mesorhizobium sp. M7A.F.Ca.ET.027.02.1.1
CGCCGCGTGCGGTCCTGAGATAGGTGGCAATTGCCGTGCGCAGCGGCAGGCCGCCGCGCGGATCGCCATAGCGGAAATGCTCCGGCCCGGGGCGAGCGAGGTGGCGCGACAGAAGGATGCGAAACAAATTAAGCGTGCGCGGATCGGACACCGCCACGCCAAGGCCGCAAGGCAGCGAGGTGGCGGCATCGATCTCGGGTGGCCGTGGCTTGACCAGTGTTGTCGGCAGATGCGGCACGTCAGGCGCGACGAAGGTTCCGGCACCGATCCTGGCGACGGCGAAGCCTTCCGAGACCAGCATTTCAAAACAGGCAACCGCCGCCGAACGCGATAGGCCGAAGCGCTGTGCGAGATCCCGGGTGGTCGGCAATTTGGCCCCGGCGGCCAGCGCGCCGGTCTCGATCAGCCGCCTGAGCGCCGCATAAAGCTCGCGGCTGCGCGGGCCGTCGCCCGGGAGGACCGGGATCAGCGCCGACCAATCCGGCAACTTGGTCTGTTTTTTCTTCATCGGATTGGTTCTTTTATCAACCAATGTCATGGCGCATGGTTGGCAGACAACAACCAAGGATGCAAGCCGTGAACGACACGCCAGCCAGCTTTCCGACCACCAGCCGCAACCGCGTCAAGCGCCTGCACGAGCGCGGCAGCTACGACCATGCGGCAGTCTTCGCGGTGCTGGATGCCGGGCTGCTGTGCCATGTCGCCTATACGTTCGACGGACAGCCCTATTGCACGCCGACCATCCACTGGCGCGAGGACGACATGCTCTACTGGCACGGCTCGTCGGCCAGCCGCATGCTGCGCAATCTGCGCGGCGGCACGCCGGCGTGTCTGACGGTGTCGCATCTCGACGGGCTGGTGCTGGCGCGCTCGGGCTTCAACCATTCCGCCAATTACCGCTCGGCAATGTGTTTCGGCACAGCGCGGATCATCGACGAGCCTGATGAGAAACTGAAGGCGCTGGCCGGAGTCGTCGACCGCTTCTATCCCGGCCGGAGCGAGACCCTGCGGCCGATCTCGGTGCAGGAGGCCAAGGCGACGACGGTGATCGGCATGCGCATCGAAGAGGCATCAGCCAAAGTGCGCGCCAAGGGCGTCGGCGACGACGAGGAGGATTACGGGCATCCGGTGTGGGCCGGCGTCATCCCGGTGCGGATGGTGGTCGGCGCCGCCGAGCCGTGTCCGAGGCTGCTGCCCGGTGTGGAGCGGCCGCAGAATCTGGCTGGATATGCCGAGGGCGAAAGGCTGGATCGGGCGCTGACGCAGGCGCAACTGACGTATGAGGGCGAGCTGTAGCCAGCAAAGTTAGCGCTGCCCCTCATTGTCCTGCCGGACATTTCTCCCCGTATAGTGACGGGGAGAAAGGGGCCGGCCGCCACGTTGGCGC
>NZ_RZOL01000744.1:0-1383 GCF_004022985.1 Mesorhizobium sp. M7A.F.Ca.ET.027.02.1.1
GGCGAGACCCGTGGCTCGCCCGGGAACGGCCCGGCACTACTCCTTTGCGCGAAAAACCTCCGGCACGACGAACACTTCGTCGGCCCGGCCATAGCCGCCGTCGGCGACCTCCTCCACCAGCACCATTGTGAAGGGGCGCACACCCTCGCCGAAAAAGTCGACGAACATCGCTGTCGTTCGATGGATGAGGTCTTCCTTCTGCGCCCTGGAGAGCGCCGCTTGCGGTAACTTGATGTTGGCGAATGGCATGATCTTTTCCTTTCTGTGGAATTTCAGGTTCGGCGTTGAGCGGTCGGCGACGGCTCAGACGACGCCGCCATTGGCGCGGATGATTTGTCCGTTGACCCAGAAGCTGTCCGGCCCGGCCAGGAACGAGACCAGCCCGGCAATGTCGTCGGGCTGGCCGAGCCGGCCGAGCGGGATCATCTTGCCGATGGCCTCGATCTGCGCCTCGCTCTTGCCGTCCGTGAACAGCGCGGTCTCGATCGGTCCGGGCGCTACTGCGTTAACGGTGATGCGGCGCGCGCCAAGCTCCTTGGCCAGAATGTGGGTCATCGCCTCGACACCCGCCTTTGTGGCGGCGTAGACGCCGTAGCCCGGCTGGTAAAGGCCGACGACGCTGCTGGAAAAATTGACGATGCGGCCGCCGTCGCGAAGCCGGCGCGCACCTTCCCGCATGCCGCGGAACACCCCGCCGAGATTGATCGCGATCTGCGTGTCGAACGAAGCATCGTCGGTCTGCGCCATCGGCGACGTCTTCATGACGCCGGCATTGTTGACGAGGATGTCGATGCCGCCGAACGCCTTCTCGCCGGCGTCGAACAGTGCAGCGATACCGTTCGGATCGGCGATATCGGCCTGAACGGCGATCGCCTTGCCGCCGCCGGCTTCGATGCTGCGGACCAGTTCTTCGGCCTCGGCGCGGCCCCGTGCATGATTGATGACGACAGCAACGCCGTCGCGGGCGAGCCGTCGTGCGATGGCGGCGCCGATGCCTTTGGAGGCGCCGGTCACGATCGCGGTTCTGGTTTGGCCACCCGTACTTGTTTGATTGGATGTCATGGAAGTCTCTCCGTGTGTTGGTGACACGGATATAGGCCGGGCCACTTCCCGGATAATCGGCTGCCTATTGACATCACTATTCGGAAATTGCGAACAAAAGCCATGGATCGACTGGACACGATGCGGCTCTTCGTTCGCGTTCTGGAGCGGCGCAGCTTCACCGCTGCCGCGGCCGATCTCGGCCTGCCGCGTTCAACCGCGACGGAATCGATCCGGCGGCTGGAACAGCATCTCGGCGCGCGGCTGCTGGAACGAACGACGCGGCAGGTGAACGCCACCCAGGACGGCGAAGCCTACTATCGGCGCTGCCTGTCGATCCTG
>NZ_RZOL01000745.1:0-1377 GCF_004022985.1 Mesorhizobium sp. M7A.F.Ca.ET.027.02.1.1
GTTCTGGACCGAACTGGTCGTGCGTGCCCGCAGCCAGGAGGCGCTGGACGCCGCCCGCGCCGATGTCGAGGCGATGGTCGCCGGCTTCGCCAGCAATCCCGGCTGATCTGGTCCAGACCGGAACAAAGCACGACGCTGCAACGTTTCCCCGGCACGAGTTCACCAGCTCGTAAATCGAGGGATTGTCATGCGATTCAAAACCATCGTCGCCATTCTGCAGAACGAGCAGGACGCCGAGCGCGTGCTCGACTGCGCCATTCCGCTCGCCACCCGGTTCCAGAGCCATCTGGTCGGCATCCACGCCGAAACGCTTCCCGTGCCCTACACCTCTGCCACAGGCTTTCCCGACACCGAATTCCTGCAGGTTTCGGCAGATATGAACCGGGAACGGGCCGAGAAATTAAAGGCGCTGTTTCTCAGGCATATCGAGGATTCCGGTCTTTCCTTCGAGTGGCGAAGCCTGGAGAGCTTTTCGGGTGACAGCGCGCTGACCGGGATTTCGAGCGTGCGGGCCGCCGACCTGATCATAGCGGCGCAGCGCGAAACGGGCGGCGATTCCAGCGCGGACGTAGACACGCTGGTCTACGATGCCGGCCGGCCGGTGCTGGTGGTGCCGCACGAGGGTCCGCTGATCACCACCTTCAAACGCGTCTTGCTCGCCTGGAACGGCAGCAAGGAAGCGGCGCGGGCCGCCTTCGACGCGCTGCCCTTCATCATCGAAGCCGAGAAGACTGACATATTGGTTATCGACCCTCCTGAAACGCTCGACGACAGCCCGGAGGCCGCCGGCGCCGAAATCGCGTCGGCGCTGTCGCGCCACGGCGCCACCGTCAGCGTTTCGGTGCAGCAGTCGGGCGGCAATTCGGTCGATGACATCATCCAGACCAGAATCGCGGAAACCGGCGCCGATCTGCTGGTGCTCGGCGCCTACAGCCACTCATGGCTGCGTCAGCTTCTGTTCGGCGGCGTGACACGCAGCGTGCTGCGCACCGCGCCGGTGGCGGCGTTCCTGTCGCGGTAGGTCCACAGCGATCGCTGGGCCTTGCCTTTGCCAAGGCCCCTTGCTCTTGCCAAGATGGGGGCTTTCCAGCTAATTCCGCGCGCATTCCCCTGTTTTCCTGCGCGCGATCCCCGCGTGCTGTGGAGTGCGCGACATGTCCCTTCCCGAAAAAGCCTTTCCGGTCTCCTGGGACCAGTTCCATCGCGACGCCCGGGCGCTCGCCTGGCGGCTTGCCGGCGCCAACAAGGGACAATGGAAAGCGATCGTCTGCATTACGCGAGGCGGGCTGGTTCCCGCGGCGATCATCTCGCGTGAACTCGGTATCCGCGTCATCGAGACGGTCTGCGTCGCCTCCTATCACGACTATACCAGCCAGG
>NZ_RZOL01000746.1:0-1369 GCF_004022985.1 Mesorhizobium sp. M7A.F.Ca.ET.027.02.1.1
GTGCGCTGGCGGTTGAGGCGCGGCTCGATTAACGCACAGGTGGGCGCATGAAGACGGTTCTTTGCTACGGCGACTCGCTAACCTGGGGCTACAATGCCGAAGGTGGCCGCCATGCGCTGGAAGACCGCTGGCCGAGCGTGCTGCAGGCAGCGTTAGGCGCCGGCGTGCAAGTGATTGCCGATGGCCTCAACGGCCGCACCACGGCCTTCGACGATCATCTGGCCGGTGCGGACCGCAACGGTGCAAAACTGCTGCCAACCGTCCTGACGACCCATGCGCCGATCGACCTGATTGCCATCATGCTCGGCGCCAACGACATGAAGCCGTGGATCCACGGCAATCCCGTCGCGGCCAAGCAGGGCATTCAGCGGCTGATCGACATCGTGCGCGGTCACGACTATCCGTTCGACTGGCCCGCGCCGCAGATACTGATCGTCTCGCCGCCTGTCGTCAGCCGCACCGAAAATGCCGACTTCAAGGAAATGTTCGCCGGTGGCGATGACGCCTCGAAGTTTTTGGCACCGCAATATGCCGCGCTCGCCGACGAAGCCGGCTGTGGCTTCTTCGACGCCGGCAGCGTGGCGCAAACCACCCCTCTCGACGGCGTCCATCTCGACGCCGAAAACACGCGAAACATCGGCAAGGCGCTGGCGCCGCTGGTGCGTGTGATGTTAGCGACATGATAGTCGATGCATTTCTGATCATCGGCATCTGGTTGGCTGTGCATTGGCAAGGCCGCCGAAGTCGGCTTCTTGCAGGCTACGCGCTTCTAGGGCTCTGGGTTTCCGATGCCCTTTCGGTATTGATGCATGAGCCCGCTTTCAGGCCTCCAATGCTGAAGCAAGAGCCATGGTCGATACCAAAACCTTCTTTCGGTGAAGCCTCGCTTCAATAAGGACCATAAAATGTCTGAATCCTACGACGTCATCATCATCGGCTCCGGCCCTGGCGGCTATGTCACCGCGGTGCGTTCCGCGCAACTCGGCTTCAAGACGGCGATCGTCGAGCGCGAGCATCTCGGCGGCATTTGCCTTAACTGGGGCTGCATCCCGACCAAGGCGCTGCTGCGCTCGGCCGAGATCATGCACTATTCGGATCACCTGAAGGATTACGGGTTGAAGCTCGACGGCAAAGTCAGCGTCGATACAGCGGCCGTGGTCGATCGCTCGCGAAAGGTCTCGCTGCGGTTGAATGGCGGCGTTGCCTTCCTGATGAAGAAGAACAAGGTCGACGTCATCTGGGGCGAGGCCAAGCTTTCGAAGCCGGGCGAAATCGTCGTGTCCAAGACGGCCAAGAAGCCGATGGAGCCGCAGCCGCCGGTGCCGAAAGGCGTCAAGGGCGAGGGCACCTACACCGCCAAGCACATCAT
>NZ_RZOL01000747.1:0-1362 GCF_004022985.1 Mesorhizobium sp. M7A.F.Ca.ET.027.02.1.1
GCCAGGCATTATGCCGGCCGCGCCGCGGTGATGGCGCCGCAACTGGCCTGGGCGGCGGAATCGACGCTGGAAGAGTTGACCGCGCGCGGCGACTGGGACGGCGCCCTGAAACTGGTCGACGCGCAGAAATCGACACGGCAGATCGAACGCGATGCCGCCAACCGCCGCCGCGCCGTTCTGTTGACCGCCAAGGCGCAGGCGCTTGCCGACAGCGATCCCGCCGCCGCCAGGACTGCGGCGATCGAGGCCAACAAGCTGCGGCCGGACTTCGCGCCCGCCGCCGTTGCCGCCGCGGCCGCATTGTTCAAGCAGAACGATGTGCGCAAGGGCTCGAAGATACTCGAGGCGGCCTGGAAGGCCGAGCCGCATCCGGAGGTCGCAGAGCTCTATACCCATGCAAGGCCGGGCGACGCCGTGCTCGACCGCCTCAACCGGGCGAAGAAGCTGCAGGAAATGAAGAAGAACCACGCCGAATCGTCGATGACGGTGGCGCGCGCCGCGCTCGACGCGCAGGATTTCTCGACCGCCCGCCGCGAGGCCGAGGCGGCGATCCGGATGGACCGCCGCGAGGGCGCGTATCTGCTGCTCGCAGACATCGAGGAGGCCGAAACCGGCGATCAGGGCAAGGTGCGGCAGCTGCTATCCAGGGCGGTGCGGGCGCCGCGCGATCCGGCCTGGGTCGCAGACGGCGTGGTATCGGAACGCTGGGCGCCGGTGTCGCCGATCACCGGCCGGCTCGACGCCTTCGAGTGGCGTGCGCCGATGGAGCGTCTCGGCCAGTTGATCGACAGCCATGATGACGTGCCAGCCGGTGCGGCGCCGGTCATCGAAGCATTGGCAAAGCCGACGAGCGAAAAAGGGCCGATCGAGGTGATCGATGACGCCGGTGGCGAGACGTCGGCGGGCAAGCAAGCTGAAAGTCGCGAAGAAGATCATGTCAGGCCGATCACGGCAGCGGCCTTCGCCGCGGTGCCGAGCGATGCCGAGGGCGTCGATCCGGCCGAGGAGCTTGCGCGGTTGCCGGACGATCCCGGCGTCGATCCGGACGAGGAAGCGGAGAAATCGCCGCGCCGGTTTCGATTGTTTTGAGTTGGGCAGGCCGTCAGGCCGTTGGGGTATGGATCTATGTTTGAACGCGTTCTGTCGTTTCTCAGGGATTTGCCGGCCGGCGCCGGCACTCGTGCCAGCACGGACGATCCGCGCATCGCCGCCTCGGCGCTGCTCTACCATGTGATGAATGCCGATGGCGTGCGCCAGGATGTCGAGTGGGAGCGGTTCAAGGCGGTGCTGGCGGAGAGCTATTCGATCAGCGGCACGGAACTTGAGGCACTTGCCGCCGCCGGCGAGCGGGCCGACAATGAG
>NZ_RZOL01000748.1:0-1347 GCF_004022985.1 Mesorhizobium sp. M7A.F.Ca.ET.027.02.1.1
ATCATCACCTACACCGCATCGGGCACCACAGGCCTGCGCGCCGCCCGCGAGCGGCCGCAGGTGCCTGTTATCGCGCTGTCGCCGATCCTCAACACGGCGCGGCGGCTGTCGCTTTTGTGGGGCACGCATTGCGTCGTCTCACCCGACGCCGTCGATCTCGACGACATGGTCAATCGCGCCTGCCGCATCGCCTTCGACGAAGGCTTCGGCAAGCCTGGCGACCGCGTCATCATCACCGCGGGCGTGCCGCTGCGGACACCGGGTTCGACCAACATGCTGCGCATCGCCTATATCGGTTCGGACACACAAGTCAGCCGCTAGATTCCTGAAGCGTGTCGCCTCTGAACGGATTCAGGCGGCTCGCTTTAGGTCGGCGCAAGTTCGGCCTGCGGTACCTTGATATCGGCGCATCTGCCGGCGCCGTAGGCGTCGCCGGCGATGCGCGCCTCCACGGTCCTGGCCATCGCCTGCAGGTCTATATTCTTGCCAGCGACCTTCTCGATGGCGCCGACGGTCAGGTCGGTCGCGATCCAGTCTGGCTTGTGACCGAGATTGTGCACCCAGACGAGTTCGGCACCGGCAATGTCGCGCGCCAGGCCGGCCGAATGGATATGTGCATAGACCACCTTGTCGCGGTCGCCTGAAATCACCACGCTCGGCGCCTTGATCTCGGCGTAACGCGGTGCGGTGGCGAGCGCGTAGCGATAGAGCCCGGCGACATCGGTGGCGTTGGCACGAAAGGCTGTTGGTCGCAGCACCAGCGGGATAGAGGCCGAGCTGAGATAATTGTCCGGCACCTTGTTGGGCGAGAAGACGCAGGTGGTGGCGTCGGCCATCTGCAGGGCTCCCGCCGGATAGGTGAGCGTTTCGGAAAATAACCAACCGAGCACCGGCATGGTGGTCAGATCGTAGTACCAGGCGGTTGCGCCGCCCGGCCATGGGTGGGTCGCCGGTGCGAGAAAGACGAGCCCGAGCGTCTTGTCTGGATGCTCGCGGCCAAAGGCCGATGTCACCACGCCGCCGAAGGAATGGCCGACGATGACAGCATTCCTGATGCCGAGATGGTCCATCAGTGCGGCAATGGTGTTGGCCTGCGCCGACGGGTTCTCGTTGTTGGTGCCGCGACCCGACCAGCCATGGCCTGGCCGGTCGAAGAACAGTATTTCGGCGCGGCCTTCGAGCAAGGGGCGCAGCGGCAGCATCTGGTCCCTGAGATTGGCGCTGGCGCCGTGGATGAAGACGATCGGCGGCAGCTCGGCATTGGCGGGCGCCGGAACATGGACATAGTGGATGCGGGCGCCGTCGATGTCGGCGAACTCGCCGATCGGCGGATTGCGACGCTCGATC
>NZ_RZOL01000749.1:0-1332 GCF_004022985.1 Mesorhizobium sp. M7A.F.Ca.ET.027.02.1.1
AATCTACATGGCATCGTCCAGAAAGGCGGCGAAGCCGAATTCCTTGCCGTTGTCGACATAGAGCGAGTGCGGCATGCCTCACGCTTCGATCATAGCCGCGAAGACCTCGACTACGTCGCGATTTTGCACGCCGCCGCGCTTTCGAAAAAGATCAGCCCGATCCAGAGGCGCTGCGTCGCCCAGTCTATGAATCCGATCAGCCCAGCAGGCGCGACTGTGCCGTCAGGCCGCATACCGGCGATAGTTCGGCGGATGCGCGGCCGGCGATCATCATAGGCCTTATGGTCGCGCTTAAACTGGTGGACGTTCCGGAAGTGGAGTTCCACCGAGACGAGTTCGGTTGGGATAGAACAAGCGCGCTCCAGCACGTTAGCATCGTCGGGACGGAAGCCCAAGGCCCGAGTCTGTCGATCAGGAACTTCTCGGCTTCTTGCAGGGTGTGGCCCCACGACATGCCGCCTTTGAGCAGGCCGCGGATTTCCTGGTTTAGGTCCTCCGCGATTTTCGCCCTGATGGGGGCGTCGAACGGAACCAGCTTGTCGCTTCTTGCCCTTGTCCTTCTATCGATTGTCGGGAGCCCGCGAGCGCGCCCAGTGTCGGCTATCGCGCGATAGCGAATGGAAGAAAAGTAGAACCTACGTGCACAGGATCTGCCGCGAGTTAACTGGTTGAAATGAAGCCACAATCGCTCCAACCCATTAGCGAGCGAATGCTATTGTCGGGGAGAGGGAGAACGATCCGCCCTCTAAATTGGTGACCCTCAATACTGCAGCAATCGCAGCCATGCCCGAAGCGTAAGTGATCCCTCCCTGTCCCGTCGAACAGCTTGTTGACCGAGATGGAGTCGGGATGGGCAATTCGCTCGCTCGTAGCCATGACACAAGACGTGAACATCGGATAACCGCACGACCCTCGTCTGCAACAGTGTTTCGGCTTCCCCGCTGCTTGGAAGACCAGGAGCGGGTGTGGTGCTCGGCAAGCGTCGCCATGCAGCTTGGTATAAACGTGGGTTGTGCGACAATCAGGTTTTTTGCGGTTTACCGCTGTCTTGGATGTTTCTAATCGTGTCTGCAGTCGAAAGCAGGTAATACCCATGTCGAGAAACCTGACGCCAAAAGTTCGTCCGGGGAGGCCTCTGAGGGGCGTCTTGGTCGCAGAAAGTCAGACGCGGCGCATCTTAGCCGTGATCGAGCGACGCGTTTCGAATATTGACGGAAGGCCGCCACCATTGCGGCGACCGCCAACTCATCTTTTCAGGGGATTTGGAATTGGCGTCGCGCCGGATGGGGAGACTTTCGTCGATCCGCTCGTGACGTATGGCGACCTTTGAAT
>NZ_RZOL01000074.1:0-19934 GCF_004022985.1 Mesorhizobium sp. M7A.F.Ca.ET.027.02.1.1
CCCCTGCCCTGACCCCGTTCACTGAAATCGAGGTCGGCCGCCGGACCTATGATCAACGCATCGACAATGAAGGCTTCGAGCGCTCGTCGACGCGGCTCGGCGCCCGCGCTGGCCTTGCACTCGACATGGGCGAGAAGCTGTCGGGCGAATTCTCGGCCGGCTGGCTCAGGGAAGCGATCGACGACAAAAACCTTGATGCAATCTCCGGTGCCACCGTCAACGCCGACCTCAAATGGTCACCGGAGCGCGGCACCACGATCGGCCTGACCGGGCGGACCACCGTCGAGCCCACGACCACATCAGGCGAAAGCGGCGACATCCTCTATTCCGGTCGCCTGACCGGCGAACGCCAGATTCGCGCCAACCTCACCGCCAATGCGGCTCTGGGCCTCGACTGGCGTGATTACATCGGCATCGATGGCCATGACAGGGTGTTGAGCGCCGAGGCCGGACTGACCTGGTGGCTGAACCGCTACGCCGGCCTCACCACAAGGGTAAGGACCGAGAAGCTGACCAGCAATCTGCCGGGCCGGGACTACACCGCCAACAGCATCTTCCTCGGCGTGAAAGTGCAGCGCTGAGGGCTTGCGTGCCCAACGTGCGTTGAGATCAGACCGGCCCTTCCGCGGACCGGCTGAACATCGACATCGACTTAAGATGCGGCGCCGCGGCGCTCGGATGGCTTCATCTCATCGAGAAGCGTGCGGATCACACCGGCCATGTTCTCGTTCATGTCGCTGCGCCACAGCGCGAAGGCGACGTTGGCCTCGACGAAGCCTTCCGGCGATCCGCAGTCGAACGTGCGGCCTCGATAGTGGTAGCCGTAGAAAGGCTGCTGCTTTTCCAGCTTCAGCATGGCGTCGGTGAGTTGGATCTCGTTGCCGGCGCCTTTTTCCTGGCCTTCAAGGATCTTGAAGATCTCCGGCTGCAGGATGTAGCGGCCGTTGATGTAAAGATTGGACGGCGCGGTGCCGGCCTTCGGCTTTTCCACCATCTCGGTGATGCGGAAACCGTGATGCGTGTCCTCGCCGCGGCCGACGATGCCGTATTTGTGGGTTTCGGCGGGAGCGCATTCCTGCACCGCGATGATGTTGTTGCCGGTCTCCTCGTAGAGCTCGACCATTGCCTTCGTGCAGCTCTTCTCCGACTGCATGATCATGTCGGGCAGCAACAGCGCGAAGGGCTCGTCGCCGACGAGTTCGCGGGCGCACCAGACGGCATGGCCAAGTCCCATCGGCACCTGCTGGCGTGTGAAACTGGTCTGCCCCGGCGCCGGCTGCAGCCGTTGCAGGCGGGCGAGCTGGTCGTCCTTGCCGCGCTGGGCCAGCGTGTCATAGAGTTCGAACTGGATGTCGAAATGGTCCTCGATGACGGCCTTGTTGCGGCCGGTGACGAAGATGAAATGCTCGATGCCGGCCTCGCGTGCCTCATCCACCACATACTGGATCACCGGCCGGTCGACGACGGTCAGCATTTCCTTGGGGACAGCCTTGGTGGCCGGGAGAAACCGTGTGCCGAGACCGGCGACCGGGAAGACTGCCTTGCGAACTCTCTTCATGCTTTCAATTATCCGTTTGAGGGCCAGCTCCGCAATCCCCGTTCCAAGACATTTTCACGCCGGAATTCGGGACTACTGGGCAACTGAGAGGAATGTCCACCGGTAAAGCTTCGAAGCGTCTTTTCGTTCCCGGTGGCGCCTATGGTAAACTAATTCCTAACCTGGTTCGGCGATGAATGGTCTTTCCTGAGACAGAGAAGGAGGAAAAGATGTCCGTTCGCAATGCCGCAAAAATTTTTACCAGCGTCATGGCGGCAGCCAGCCTATCGCTCGCTCTGCTGATGCCTGGCCCCGCTTTCGCCGATGCCGGTTTCCGGCAGTGGGTCGCCGGCTTCCGCGCCACCGCCGTGCAGAGCGGCGTTTCCGGCGCCCTCTACGACCAGGCCTTCAGGAACATCAGGGATATCGATCCGGTGGTGCTGGAGAAGGCGCGTACGCAGCCTGAATTCACGGCCCCTGCCTGGGACTATTTCGACAATCGCGTCCATGACCAGTCGGTCGCCGTCGGCCAGCAGATGGCCAGGAAATGGAAGCCGTGGCTGGACCGGATCGAGGCCAGGTTCGGTGTCAACCGCTACATCCTGCTGGCCATCTGGTCGATGGAATCGAACTATGGCGAGATCCTCAAGCGCGACGACGTCATGCGCAATGTCGTGCGCTCGCTGGCGACCTTGGCCTATGCCGATCCGAAGCGGGCGAAATTCGCCCGCACCCAGCTGGTCGCCGCGCTGAAGATCCTGCAGACCGGCGACATCGACGAAAGCCATCTGAGCGGATCCTGGGCCGGCGCCATGGGCCATACCCAGTTCATCCCGACCAGCTATCTGCACTATGCCGTCGACATGGACGGCAATGGCAAACGCGACATCTGGAATTCGATCCCCGATGCGCTGGCGACATCAGCCAATTTGTTGAAGAAGAATGGCTGGCAGGCTGGCAAGACTTGGGGCTATGAGGTTGCTTTGCCCGCTGGAAAGCTTCCCGGCGGCTCGAAAACACTGTCGCAATGGCAGGCGCTCGGCGTGGTCAGGGCCAACGGCAAGCCGTTCAAGAACGGCTCCGACAAGGCGACGCTGAAGGTGCCGGACGGCCGCAACGGGCCGGCCTTCCTGATGATCAAGAATTTCACGGTCATCAAAGCCTACAATAACGCCGACAAATATGCGCTGGCCGTCGGCCTTCTTGCCGACGAAATCGCCGGCTCCAGCGGTCTCGTGCAAGACTGGAAGCGGCCTTTCACCAAGCTCACTTTCGAGGAAAGGCAGGAGCTGCAGCAGCGGCTTTCCCAACATGGCCTTTATGACGGCAAGTTCGACGGCAAGATCGGCGACGGCTCGAAATCAGCCATCTTGGCCTTCCAGGCCAAGGCCGGCTTGACCCAGGACGGTTACCCGAGCATGGAAGTGCTGAAGTGGCTCCGGCAGAAATAGAGCCGCCTGCGGTGCCGCGCGGCCTTTCGGGCGCGCAAAGGACACTGTAGCAATCTGGTTGGCGCGGCATTTGCTGCGCCAAGGGATGGAGGAAACGATTGGCTTCGGCTGCGCGCATCGCAGGGCTTGTTCGTCGCATGCCGGTGCTCATCCTGGCCGTGATCGTGCTCGCCGTCGGTGTGGCTGGCGCCTTCCATGCGCCGGCCATGGCGCAGGAGCAGCAAAACCGCGGCTGGTCGCTGCGAGACCTTCTGTTCCCGCGCCGCAGCGAGCGCATCGAGCCGCCGCAGGACATCCAGAAGCCGAGGCCCAGGCCCAAGGCGAAAAAACCCCGCGCCCCGCGCCCGCCCGCGGAACCGGAAATCCCGGTGGTCGACAAGGCACCGGACGCCCGCACCGTGCTGGTGGTCGGAGACTTCATGGCGGCCGGCCTCGCCGAAGGCCTCGATACCGCCTTTGCCGAGAATGCCGGCGTCAGGATCGTCGTTCGCAGCAATGGTTCGTCCGGCTTCGTACGCGATGATTTCTACAACTGGCCCGAACAGATCAAATTGCTGATCGAGACCGAAAAACCTGCCGCCGTGATCGTCATGCTGGGTTCCAACGACCGCCAGCAGATGAAGGTGGGTGACGTGCGCGAACAGCCCCGCTCTGAAACCTGGACCAAGGAATATGAGCGCCGGACCGAGGCGTTCGGCAAAGCTGTCGCGGAGGCAAAGGTACCCTTCCTCTGGGTCGGCATGCCGGCGTTCCGGGTGTCGAAGATGACCTCCGATATGCTGGCCTTCAACGACATCTATCATCAGGCCGCTGAAAGCCATGGCGGTGAATTCGTCGACGTCTGGGACGGCTTCGTCGATGAGAACGGTGCTTTCGTCACCAGCGGCCCCGACATCAACGGCCAGCCGGTGCGGCTGCGCGCCGATGACGGCATCAACGTCTCGAGGGCGGGCAAGCGCAAACTTGCCTTCTACACCGAAAAACCGCTGCTGAAGATCCTCGGCCTGACCGCGCCTGGAAGCGTGATTACACCGTCCGCTCCGGCGGGCGCACCTGTCGAGGCGCCGGCGCCGGCCGCGGCCCCCATCGTTATCGACCGCACCGCGCCGATGCTGCTCAGCGATCCGGCACTCGACGGTGGCTCCGAATTGCTGGGCGCGGCACCGCCGGCGAAGGCCAATCCGGACTTGCCCGGTGAAAAGCTTGTGGTCGAGGGCAAGGCACCGATTGCATCGCCCGGCCGCGCCGACGATTTCTCATGGCCGCCAAAGGCCGCGACCGATACCACGACCGCGATCAATCGTTAGTATCGCTGCACGCTCCTGGGTTCAGCGCGGGAGAACGCTCGACCCCATCAACGCCTCGTCGATCGAGCGTGCCGCCTGGCGGCCCTCGCGGATCGCCCAGACGACCAGCGACTGGCCACGACGCACGTCGCCGGCCGCATAGAGCCTGTCCACGCTGGTCTTGTAGTCGCGGTCATTGGCCTCGACATTCCTGGAGCGGCGGCTGTCGGTGGCGATCTTCATCTCACCGTCCAATTCCTTCGCCACCCCGGCCGCGGCCGGCCCGGCAAAGCCGATGGCGATGAAGGCGAGATCGGCACGAATGACGAATTCGGTGCCGGCGATCGGCTTGCGCTTGTCGTCGACCTCGCAGCACTTGACGCCGGTCAGCTGGCCTTCCTCGCCGATGAATTCGAGTGTCGCCACCTGGAATTCGCGCTCCGCGCCTTCGGCCTGCGAGGACGAGGTGCGCATCTTGGTCGCCCAATAGGGCCAGACCGAAAGCTTGTCTTCCTTCTCCGGCGGCTGCGGACGGATGTCGAGCTGGGTGACGCGCACCGCACCCTGGCGAAAAGCAGTGCCGACACAGTCGGAGGCGGTATCGCCGCCGCCGACGACGACGACATGCTGGCCGCCGGCGATGATCGGATGCGACGGCCACGCCACCGACTGGATCGGTTCGCCGCCGACCCGCCTGTTCTGCTGCACCAGATAGGGCATCGCGTCATGCACGCCGCCGAGATCGTCGCCGGGAATGCCGGCCGCGCGCGGCGTTTCGGAACCGCCGCAATAGAGCACGGCATCATGTTCGGCGAGCAGCTCGGCAACCGGCTTGTCGACGCCGACATTGACGCCGCAATGGAAGGTCACGCCCTCACCCTGCATCTGCTCGATGCGCCGGTCGATATAGTGCTTCTCGATCTTGAAGTCGGGAATGCCGTAGCGCATCAGCCCGCCGGGCCGGCTTTCGCGCTCGTAGACATGGACATCGTGGCCGGCGCGGCCAAGCTGCTGGGCAGCCGCCATGCCGGCGGGGCCGGAGCCGATGACGGCGACGCGCTTGCCGGTCTTCTTCTCCGGCGGATAGGGCCTGATATGGCCGGTTTCATAGGCCTTGTCGGCGATCGCCTGCTCGACCGTCTTGATGGCGACGGGAATGTCCTCGAGGTTCAGCGTGCAGGCTTCCTCGCAGGGCGCGGGGCAGATGCGGCCGGTGAACTCCGGGAAATTGTTGGTCGAATGCAGGTTGCGGATCGCGTTGTCCCAGTCGCCATTGTAGACGAGGTCATTCCAGTCCGGAATCTGGTTGTGGATCGGGCAACCGGTCGGCCCATGGCAGAACGGAATGCCGCAATCCATGCAGCGCGCGGCCTGTTTCTCGACCTCCTTGTCGGACATCGGCAGCGTGAATTCACGGAAATGCCGGATGCGATCGGAGGCCGGCTGGTACTTGTGCACCTGCCGGTCGATTTCGAGAAAGCCTGTTACCTTGCCCATAGTCCAGTTCCTGCTGTCCAGATGGTGCGGTTTTCGCCGCACCCGTTAACCCCTTGAGGCAGCCATGGCAACCTTGCGCCGGAGGTCAAACTGTCGATGAAGATGGGCCGGGAAGCCTGGGCTCCCCGGCAATTGCAAAGCCTATTCCGCCGCGACGCCCATGCGCATGCGTTCCATCTCGATCAGGGCGCGGCGGTATTCGACCGGCATGATCTTGCGGAACTTCGGCCGGAAAATCGTCCAGTCGTCGAGAATCTCGCGGCCGCGCACCGACCCGGTGTAATGCACATGGTTGGAAATCAGCTGGTAAAGCCGCTCCTCGTCATGGCTGGTCATGTCGCCGGAGACGTCGACGCGACCCTTGTGATCGAGGTCGCCGCCATGGTGCAGCAGCCTTTCCATCAGATCGTCTTCTTCCGGAACCGGCTCCAGCTCGACCATCGCCATGTTGCAGCGCTCGGCGAAATCGCCCGCCTCGTCGAGCACATAGGCGACGCCGCCCGACATGCCGGCGGCGAAATTGCGGCCGGTCTTGCCGATGACGACGACGATGCCGCCCGTCATGTACTCGCAGCCATGGTCGCCGACGCCTTCGACGACGGCGGCGACGCCCGAATTGCGCACGGCGAAACGCTCGCCGGCGACGCCGGCAAAGTAGGCCTCGCCCTCGGTGGCGCCATAGAGCACCGTATTGCCGACGATGATGGACTCGGCGGCGACGATCTTGGCCTCTTCCGGCGGCCGGATGACGATGCGGCCGCCCGACAGGCCCTTGCCGACATAGTCATTGCCGGCGCCGACAAGCTCGAACGAGATGCCGCGCGCCAGGAAGGCGCCGAAGGACTGGCCGGCAGTGCCGGTCAGCTTCACCTGGATGGTGTCCTCGCGCAGGCCCTTGTGCTTGAAGCGCTTGGCCACTTCACCCGACAGCATGGCGCCCGCCGAGCGGTCGACATTGCGGATATCGACCTCGATCTTGACCGGCAGCTTGCTTTCGAGCGCAGGCTTTGCCAGCTCGATCAGCTTGCGGTCGAGCACGTCGTCGATCGGGTGCTTCTGGCGCTCGGTCCAGTGCACCGCCTCATGCGGCGCATCCGGCTTGAAGAACATCTTCGAGAAATCGAGCCCGCGCGCCTTCCAGTGCACGATCAGGTCGCGCTTCTCCAGAAGATCACTGTCGCCGATGATCTGGTCGATATGGGTGTAACCCATCTCGGCGAGCAGCTCCCTCACCTCTTCCGCCACGTAGAAGAAGAAGTTGATGACATGCTCGGGCGTGCCCTTGAAGCGCTTGCGCAGCACCGGATCCTGCGTCGCGACGCCGACCGGGCAGGTGTTGAGATGGCATTTGCGCATCATGATGCAGCCGGCCGCGATCAACGGCGCGGTCGAGAAGCCGAACTCGTCGGCGCCAAGCAGCGCGCCGATGATAACGTCTCGCCCCGTGCGCAGGCCGCCGTCGACCTGCAGCGCGACGCGCGACCGCAAGCCGTTCAGCACCAGCGTCTGGTGCGTCTCGGCAAGGCCCATTTCCCATGGGCTGCCGGCATGCTTGAGCGAGGTCAGCGGCGAGGCGCCAGTGCCGCCATCATAGCCCGAAATGGTGATGTGGTCGGCGCGTGCCTTGGCGACACCCGCCGCGACCGTGCCGACGCCGACTTCCGACACCAGCTTGACCGACACGTCGGCCGCCGGATTGACGTTCTTCAGATCGTAGATCAGCTGTGCCAGATCCTCGATCGAATAGATGTCGTGATGCGGCGGCGGCGAGATCAGGCCGACGCCGGGCGTCGAATGCCTGACCTTGGCGATGGTCGCGTCGACCTTGTGGCCGGGCAGCTGGCCGCCCTCGCCGGGCTTGGCGCCCTGCGCCACCTTGATCTGCATCATGTCGGAATTGACGAGGTATTCGGCCGTGACGCCGAAACGGCCCGAGGCGATCTGCTTGATCGCCGAGCGTTCGGGGTTCTTGCCGCCGCCAGGCAGCGGCAGATAGCGGTCGGCCTCTTCGCCGCCCTCGCCGGTGTTCGACTTGCCGCCGATCTGGTTCATCGCGCGCGCCAGCGTCGTGTGTGCTTCGCGCGAGATCGAACCGAACGACATCGCCCCGGTCGAGAACCGCTTGACGATGTCGGCCGCTGACATGACGTCGTCGAGCGCCACCTTCTTGCGGCCGGTCTCTCCGGCCAGCTTGATCTTGAACAGGCCGCGAATGGTCTGGGCGCGGGCCGTCTCGCTGTCGATCTGGGCGGAATAGTCCTTGAACGTTTCCCACGACCCCTGGCGCACGGCGTGCTGCAAGGTGGCGACCGCGTCGGGCGACCAGATATGCGCCTCGCCCCGCATGCGGAACATGTATTCGCCGCCGACCTCGAGGCTGTTGCGCAGCACGGGGTCGTTGCCGAAACCGTCATTGTGGCGGCTGAGCGTCTCTGCCGCGATCTCGTCCAGCCCGACGCCTTCGATCAGCGTCGCGGTGCCGGTGAAGTATTGCTGCACGAAATCGGTCTTCAGGCCGATGGCGTCGAAAATCTGCGCGCCACAATAAGACTGGTAGGTCGAGATGCCCATCTTGGACATCACCTTGAGGATGCCCTTGCCGATCGACTTGATGTAGCGCGAAACGACCTCGTAGGCGTCCACTTCCTTCGGCAGTTCGCCACGCTTGTGCATGTCGAGCAGCGTGTCGAAGGCAAGGTACGGATTGATCGCCTCGGCGCCATAGCCGGCAAGGCAGCAGAAATGATGCACTTCGCGCGGCTCGCCGGATTCGACGACGAGGCCGACCGAGGTGCGCAGCCCCTTGCGGATCAGGTGATGATGGACCGCGGCCGTAGCCAGCAGCGCCGGGATGGCGATGCGGTCCGGCCCGACCTGGCGGTCGGACAGGATGATGATGTTGTAGCCGCCGGCGACCGCCGCCTCCGCCCGCTCGCACAACCGGTCGATGGCGCCCTGCATGCCCGCGGCCCCTTCGGCCGAGCCATAGGTGATGTCGATCGTCTTGGTGTCGAAGCGGTCCTCGGTGTGGCCGATGGAACGGATCTTTTCGAGATCGCCATTGGTCAGGATCGGCTGGCGCACCTCGAGCCGCTTGCGGCGCGAATTGCCGACCAGGTCGAAGATGTTGGGCCGCGGCCCGATGAAGGACACCAGGCTCATCACCAGCTCCTCGCGGATCGGATCGATCGGCGGGTTGGTGACCTGGGCGAAGTTCTGCTTGAAGTAGGTGTAGAGGAGCTTCGACTTGTCCGACATCGCCGAGATCGGCGTGTCGGTGCCCATCGAGCCCACCGCCTCCTGGCCTGTCGTCGCCATCGGCGACATCAACAGCTTGGTGTCTTCCTGGCTATAGCCGAATGCCTGCTGGCGATCGAGCAGGCTGACATCCTTGCGCAGCGCGCGCGGCTCGACCGGCTTCAAATCTTCGAGGATGAGCTGTGTGTTGGCGAGCCAGGTCTTGTAGGGATGCTTGGTCGCGATTTCCGACTTGAGCTCCTCGTCGGAGACGATACGCCCCTTCTCCAGGTCGATCAGAAGCATCCGGCCTGGCTGCAGCCGCCACTTCTTGACGATCTTCTCCTCGGGCACCGGCAGCACGCCGGCTTCCGAGGCCATGATGACGCGGTCGTCATCGGTGACGATGTAGCGTGCCGGGCGCAGGCCATTGCGGTCGAGCGTGGCGCCGATCTGGCGGCCATCGGTGAAAACCACCGCCGCCGGTCCATCCCACGGCTCCATCAGTGCCGCATGGTATTCGTAGAAGGCCTTGCGATCGGCATCCATGAGCTTGTTGCCGGCCCAGGCTTCCGGGATCAGCATCATCATGGCATGGCTGAGCCTGTACCCGCCCTGGAACAGGAACTCGAGCGCATTGTCGAAGCAGGCGGTGTCGGACTGGCCGTCGTATGAGATCGGCCACAGCTTCGAGATGTTGTTGCCGAACAGTTCGGAATCGACCGACGCCTGGCGCGCAGCCATCCAGTTGTTGTTGCCGCGCACGGTGTTGATCTCGCCATTGTGGGCGACCATGCGGTAGGGATGCGCCAGCTTCCAAGACGGGAAGGTGTTGGTCGAGAAGCGCTGGTGGACGAGGATCAGCGCGGTCTCGAAGCGCGGATCGATCAGGTCCTTGTAATAGGCGCCGACCTGATAGGCCAGGAACATGCCCTTGTAGACGATGGTGCGCGCCGACAGCGACACGCAATAGGCGCCGATGTCCTTGTTGTCGTTCTCGGCGTAGATGCGGCCCGATATGACCTTGCGCAGCAGATAGAGCCTGGCCTCGTATTCCTCGTCATCGGTAATGTCTGGCGTGCGGCCGATGAAGATCTGCCGGTGGAACGGCTCGGATGCCACGATGTCAGGCGCCTTCGACAGCGACGAATTGTCGACGGGCACGTCACGGAAACCGATGAGCGGAAGCCCCTCGGATTGCGCCGATTCGACAATGATGTCCTCGATATGGGCGCGAAGGGCCGCGTCCTGCGGCATGAACCAGTGTCCGACGCCGTACTGACCCGCCGGCGGCAGCTCGATGCCCTGGGCCGCCATCTCCTCACGGAAGAACTGGTCGGGAAGCTGCACCAGCACGCCGGCGCCATCGCCGACCAGCGGATCGGCGCCAACGGCGCCGCGATGCGTCAGGTTTTCGAGCACAGCCAGCCCGTCCTTGACGATCTGATGCGACTTCACGCCCTTCATATTGACGATGAAGCCGACGCCGCAGGCGTCATGCTCGTTGCGCGGATCGTAGAGGCCCTGGGCGGAAAAGCCGTTGGCGGTTCGGCTAATATTGGATCGCAAGGTGGTTTTGACGGTTGCCGCTTTCGTCTGCGCGGCCTGGCCGTTCGTCGCAGAGTGCGTCATGTCCGTCATCTCCTGTCCTCCATTCCCAGCCATTCAGGCGCTGGTTTGCCTCGGCAAGCGCTTGGCTCACCCTGATCCTTGTGGCACGTCTTGCGAAATCCTTGCCGAACCAGGCGGCTTTCCGCATGGAACGCATCTGGTAATCGTACAGGCCAGAGTCTGGCTGTCCACCTGTCGCTCGCGGCAACAGCCGGAGAGGCCCAATGATACGCCAATCCGGCTCGTTTTGTGCGACAAAATAAGACAGCACTACTGTCCTAAATTTTTATGGCAGAAATCCGGGACGCACACAAGACCGATTCACAAAAAACTTGGGCTTTTCGCGACAGAAAATGTCGTCAAGTCCGGGAAAAACGTAAGCTTCAGTCGTCGACCTGGGCTTTGTCGGTTGGCTGGCTTTACTGTTTTTCCGGCGCCTGGCCCCTTGCGGTCCGCTCGCGAAACCGGTCAAATTCAAGCTGATCTCCCCAACCCCCCGACCTCCCAAGACATAGGCAGATGCATGTTCTTCGCTTCCGACAATTGGGCAGGCGCCCATCCCAATATTGCCGCCGGCCTGTCGGCCAATGCCGGCGGCTTTTCCACCGCCTATGGCGATGGTGCGCTCGACCGGGCAGTCTACCAGCGCTTCAGCGAGATTTTCGAACGCGAGGTCGCGGTTTTCTTCGTCGCCACCGGCACGGCCGCCAACTCGCTGGCGCTGACCACTTACAACAAGCCAGGCGGCATTTCCTTCGCCCACCGCGAATCGCATGTCATCGAGGATGAATGCGGCGCGCCGGTGTATTTTTCCGGCGGCTCGCGCCTGCATGACATCGATGGCCCGCTGGGCAAGATCGACCCGCACAATCTGGAAAGGACCATCGCCCGTTTTGCGCCCGAAATCGTCCATTGGGGACGGCCGATGGCCGTTTCGATCACCCAGTCGACCGAGGTCGGCACCATCTACGGCCTGGATGAGATCGAGACGATCTCGGCGATCGCCAAGAAGCATTCGGTGCCCCTGCACATGGATGGCGCCCGCTTTGCCAACGCGCTGGTCGCGCTTGAGACGACACCGGCCGAAATGACCTGGAAACGCGGCGTCGACATCCTCTCCTTCGGCGGCACCAAGAACGGCTGCTGGTGCGCCGAGGCGATCGTGCTGTTCGATCTTGATCGCGCCAAGGAATTGGCCTTCCTGCGCAAGCGCGCCGCCCAGTTGTTTTCGAAATCGCGCTTCGTTGCAGCGCAGTTCGAGGCCTATTTCAAGGACGGATTGTGGCTGGACACCGCCCGCCACGCCAACGCCATGGCCGCGCGCCTTGCCGCGGCGATCGAGGATTCGGCAACGGCGAAGCTGGCCTGGCTGCCGCAAGCCAATGAGGTGTTCGCGGTGATCAAGAAGGCCGAGGCTGAAAAGCTGCAGGCAGCGGGTGCCGCCTTCTACGACTGGCACAAGCCGCACGGTTTCGACGGTCATATCGGCGAGGACGAGTTGCTCTATCGCTTCGTCACCAGCTTCGCGACGACGGCCGAAGATGTCGACCGCTTTGGCCAGCTGATCGCAGGATAATCAATATCCCTGACAACAAAAAAGCGGCGCCTTTCGGCGCCGCTTCCGTCTCGGGAGGAGACTTGTACTTTAGGCAGCGGTCTTGGCCTCGATCTGCTTGGCCTTGGCCGAAGACGCCGTAATGGCGATCTTGCGCGGCTTCAGCTCCTCGGGGATGTTGCGCTTGAGGTCGACGAAGAGCAGGCCGTTCTTCAGCGAAGCACCGACGACTTCAACGTGATCGGCAAGCTGGAAGCGGCGCTCGAAAGCCCTTGAGGCAATGCCGCGATAGAGCAGTTCGGACCCTTCGCCGGTGCCCTCGTCTTTGCGCTCACCTTTCACGGTCAGCACATTGCGATGGGCTTCGATCGAGATTTCCTCGTCCGAGAAGCCGGCAACCGCCATCGAGATGCGGTAGGAATCCTCACCGGTGCGCTCGATGTTGTAGGGCGGATAGGTCTGCGCGCCATCCGGCTGCGCGAGCGAATCGAGCATCGTGAAGAGACGATCGAAGCCGACGGTCGAGCGATAAAGCGGGGAAAAATCAACGTGACGCATGAGGTGTTCTCCTGTTGAGCAACATGGTTTGCGTATGGCCGGTGCGAAACCCTTGAGCGGCGTTTCGGGTGGGCCAGCGGCCCCGACATTGGCGACCGCACGAGACATTTGGGGAGCGCTGGAAAGCATTTCAAGATTTCACCTGGCGGCAAAAGCCACGGCGCCCGGACCCTTGATGAACGGCAGATGAACCGGCACTTCGGCGCGCGTTCAGGCGGCCGGCGCTAAAGTCTATTCCAGGATCAAGGACTGGCGGCGCCGATTGCACAACAGGCACCGCAACGAGGCCGACCGGGTGTAACGTCCCTTCCTCCCGGATCGACAGAGGCCGGAAGCACGCTTTCGAGCGGCTTCCGGCCTTCCCTGATGCAGCCTCCCCTTCACCGGGAATTCCTTGGCTTTTGGCGCATGGGCGTCTATCACCTTAGCGGAGCCGGCCAGCGCAGGCGGGCATGCGAGACGCCGAGCACGAAGCGCCGAATGACGGATCTTTTCACCGAAAACTCCCTTTTTCACGAAGTCGAGGGCAATCCGCGGCCGGAAAATGCCACCGGCGGCTTCTTCACCACGCGTGACCGCAAGAATATCCGCTACGGCCTGTTCGGCGCGGTCGCTCGCCCGATGAAGGGCACCGTGGTCCTGCTCACCGGCCGCAACGAGTGCATCGAGAAATATTTCGAAACCATCCGCAACCTTGCCGATCGCGGCTTTGGCGTCGCCACGCTCGATTGGCGCGGCCAGGGCGATTCCGACCGGCTGATCCACGATCACCAGCGCGGCTACGTCAGCAGCTTCCGCGACTACACCGCCGACCTCGAACAGTTCTTCGAGGAGATCGTGCTGCCCGATTGCCGCGGACCGTACTACATCCTCGCCCATTCGGCAGGTGCCTTGATCACCCTGCTTGCCGCCCCATCGATGGTGAACCGCATCCGGCGCATGGTGCTGATCGCGCCCTTCCTGACGCTGCCCGACCTGCCGGTCTCGATCTCGACGGTTCGCCGCGTCTGTTCCCTGTTCTGCGCTATCGGCCTCGGCCGGCTCTACGCCGCCTGGGGTCCGCGGCCGAGGGCAACGGCCCCTTTCGAGACCAACAAGCTGACATCGGACCCGGAGCGCTATCGGCGCAACACGCGGATCTACGAAGAATACCCGCAACTGGCGCTTGGCGGGCCGACGATCCGCTGGCTGCAGGCAGCCGCGAAAGCATCGGAAGCCGTCAGCGACCCCGATTTGATGGCTCGGATCCAGGTCCCGCTGCTGATCATCGCCGCCGGCGCCGACCAGGTCGTCTCGACCAGGGCCGTGGAAGCCTACGCCAGACGTCTGCGGCTCGGTTCATTGCTGATGATCGATGGCTCCCGTCACGAAATCCTGCAGGAAGCCGACATCTACCGCGAGCAATTGCTCGCCGCCTTCGACGCCTTCATTCCCGGCAGCGACGACCCCACAGCCTGACGGGCGCCGGTCGCTGGCCCGCTCCCCAAGGGGTGCCGCCGGCAGTAAAACGACTGCTTCAAGCGGTCGGCATCACCTGAATGGCGGCGGACGCTCGTTTAGCCGCGCAGGGCGGCCATGGCGGCGGCATGAAGTTCCGGCGTCGCCGCGGCGAGTACATCGCCGCCCTGTTCCGCCGGCCCGCCATCGAATGTGGTGACGACGCCGCCTGCCTTTTCGATGATCGGGATCAGCGCCACGATGTCGTAGGGCTTCAATCCGGGATCGGCGACGATGTCGACGCTTCCCGAGGCGATCATGGCGAAGGCATAGCAATCGGCGCCATAGCGGGCGAGCTGGATCTGTCTTTCGAATGCATCGTAACGGTTGCGCGCCTCGCCCTTGAACAGGGCCGGCGTGGTGGTGAACAGCGTCGCCTGGTCCAACTTCGTCGTCTTGCGGGTCGTCAGTTTTCGCGGCCCGCCTGGCCCCTCATAATGGGAGCCCGAGCCGTTGGCGTAGAAAAGCTCGCCGGTGAAGGGCTGCGCCATCATGCCGGCAACGGCGTCGCCGTCGATCGTCAGCCCGACCAGTGTGCCCCACACCGGCAGGCCGGAAATGAACGCGCGCGTGCCGTCGATCGGGTCAATCACCCAGACGTGCCGGCTCGAAATGTTCTCGCTGCCATGCTCCTCGCCTAGAATACCATGATCGGGATACTCAGCCGATATCAGAGCCCGGATGGCGCGCTCGGCCTCGCGATCGGCCTCGGTGACCGGATCAAAACTGCCCTGTTCCTTGTTGGCGACCGCACCTTGGGCACGAAAGCGCGGCAAGGTCTCCGCCGCTGCCGCCTGCGCGATGCGACGCATGAAATCGATGCTGATGTCCAACTGATTCTCCCGCATTGCAGCATGCCCGAGCCCGGCTTTGCCGCCAATTTCGTGCCAAAACAAGGGTGTCGAGGATTTTTCCGCGACGGCATCTGTTGCCTGGATGTCACACAGGCGCCATCGAAACGCAATTTCCACATCAGAGTGAATTAAAAAAGGCTGAAGGTCGCTTGACATTTGTGCAACGCACAATACCCTCAATCTCGGACAGGGTTTCCTGTCCATGCCCTCCTTGGGCGTTTCCTCCCTAGACTTCGACCGTATCGTGCAAACGATGCGGTCTTTTTTTATGGCGCCATTCAGTCCGCGGCCAGCGGCAGGTTATTCACTCCGCGGCCAGTGGCAAGTCGATGAAATGATGATCGGGCATCGACATCAGGTCGGCTGAGAACCGCGTCAGATCGTCGGCCAGCGCATCGAAGCCGGCAGCCTTCTCGAATGTCCGCTCGTTCATATAGAGCCCCCGGTTGACCTCGATCTGCAGCGCGTGCAGATGGCGCGCCGGGCGGCCATAGTGCTCGGTGATGAAGCCGCCGGCATAGGGCTTGTTGTGGGCGACCGAATAGCCCATGGCGCTGAGCAGGCCGATCGCGGTGTCGGTCAGGGCGGCCGTTGCCGAGATGCCGAAACGGTCGCCGATGATGAAGTCGGGCCGCTGGCCGCTGTCGCCGACCCTGATGCTCGCCGGCATCGAATGACAGTCGATCAGCACGGCAAAGCCGAACCGCGCATGGGTTCTGGTCAACAGCCGCTTCAGCGTCTCGTGATAGGGCTTGTAGACGGCCTCGATGCGGGCGACCGCTTCGGCCAGCGGCAAGCGGCCGGAATAGATGTCGAGCCCCTCGCCGACCAGCTTCGGCACCGTGCCCAGCCCGCCGGCCACCCGTGCCGAGCGGATGTTGCAGAAGGACGGCACCGGCTCGGCGAACATGCGCGGATCAAGCTCCCACGGTTCACGGTTGACGTCGAGATAGGCCCTCGGGAAATTCGCCGCCAGCAGCGGTGCGCCGAGCGCGACGGTCCCGCCGAACAGCTCATCGACGTAGCAGTCCTCGGACCGGCGGATGGCGTTGCGGTCCAGCCTTGCCATGGCAAGGAAGCGCTCCGGATAGTAGCGGCCGCTATGCGGTGAGTTGAAGAGGAAGGGGACGCGCTGCTCGACGCCCGACCGGATTTCGAAGGGTGGAAAGACCGAAAAATCCTCGGCTGCCGTCTTCAATTTGAACGAACCCGAAAACACCAGTGCATCATGATGTGAAAGTGCCACCTTGCAAGCCTCGTGTCCAGCATTTCGGCCGCAGCACACGCCCGGCAAATATGGATCATCCCCGTCAGCGTTCACTTGATGTTTACCCTCACCTCCTCATATACAGGATGGTTAACGGGCTTGCCCAACGGCAACCTCGGGCGGGTGATTCGGACGGGATATCATGGCACGCATTCTTCTGGCGGAAGACGACGACGATATGCGTCGGTTCCTCGTCAAGGCGCTGGAGCGCGCCGGTTACCAGGTCAGCGATTTCGACAATGGCGCCAGCGCCTATGAGCGGCTGCGCGAGGAGCCTTTCTCGCTGCTGTTGACCGACATCGTCATGCCGGAGATGGACGGCATCGAACTGGCGCGGCGTGCCACAGAGATCGATCCTGATCTGAAAGTCATGTTCATCACCGGTTTCGCCGCCGTTGCGCTGAACCCGGATTCCAAGGCGCCGAAAGACGCCAAGGTGCTGTCGAAGCCCTTTCACCTGCGCGACCTCGTCAACGAGGTCGAGAAGATGCTGCAGGCGGCCTGAGCCCTTTTCTAGGCGAGGCGCCGCACCTCTTCGCCACTGCGGCGAGACGACGCCTTCTTTCCTTTTTCCTGCTATTGACGCGCTGGATCAAAAATGGTGTATGCGCGGCTTCGGATGGGCGTGTAGCTCAGCGGGAGAGCACTGCATTGACATTGCAGGGGTCACAGGTTCAATCCCTGTCACGCCCACCATCCAACCAGACAAGCAGATCTTGCATCGGCATTTCCCGGCTGGTTCCCCAGAGGTAGAGAGGTTCGCATAGGTTGACTTATAGCCTGCACCTGGCGCAACGCCGCATGCAGTGCTTGAGCTTGGCGAACGGTTTGTCGATTTGGGCTGAGGTCCGGACTATAGGGGCAGGAAGAAGAGCCCTTGCGAAGCCAGCCTACTGGTCATCGTCATCGCCATTGTCTGGATTGTCGACCAAACATCCCGCGCCGTGACACCCTTGGTAATTGCCTTGAGTGTCGAAATTCGGATTGCCGTCCTTGTCGTAACTCGGCCTTGGGTCGATGTAGCTGTCGTTCTTTCGACGCGCTTCCTTGCGATCCTTGTCTCTCTGTTCCTGCGCGGCTATGCGATCCATTGAGCGCTGCTCGTCTTCTGAACGTTGTGAGGTCTGTTGCATCATGCAGTCGGCAAACCTGTTGGTTCCTGGCCTATAGCCGTAAGAAGCGCACTGTTGCTGATCCATTGCGCGCTGATCCTCAGCGCTGACGCAACCAGCAACCGCCAACGGCACAAGCGCGATCAGCACATATCTCATCTTGAAATTCGGCATTTTGTCACTCCAGATCATTCTGATGGCACCGGGCAAGAGAGGTCACCCTCCTGGCAGTTCAGGTAGGCCCTCAACTGCCTGGTGCGAGCCTTGGTCAGTTCAGCCTGACAAGCAGCGGCAACCATCGGCGCCGCGGAGCCACCATCGTCACCGCTGGATTGAAACGTGCATTCGGCGTTGCGGAACGCAATCCACGCTCTCTGCGCTTTCACCAACCGTGCCTTGCCGTCGGAATCATCCGTAAGCCGCTTCTGGATTTGCTTGAAGGTTTGGTTCAACGCCTGATCGGCTCTTTTGAAGTCCGAAGCTGGATCAGCCAGAGCCGCGGTGGCGGCGAACGACAGCATGGCGACGCCAGCAAGTAGAAAACGCATGATTGTATCCCCGGAATGAAAACAACCACAAGTAAGCACGCATGGGGGCAGCCGACAAGCACCGAAAAATTAGTAAGCAAAGGGTTGTCGGGTTCAACAACGCAGGACGGACGAGGCTGGGGCCGTGAGGTGATATGCGGTGAATGGCCGCCACAAGCTGACGTTGAGATTTGCCGTTTCACCATTGTCGTGGGCGGCGCCGGCGAGTTTCGCAACCCGGTCCTGACAGACCGGACGCCGGACGCAAACGCCGTCGCGGAAAGCTGTGCGCCCGTCCCGGTGCTGACCGGGACGGGCGACAGGCAATCAGATCATTGCGGCTCTGGATCAGGCGTATTTCCCGGCCTGTCGCCGCCGCCCTTGCCTTCACGGCAAGGCTCGCCGATGCCGCAGCATTTGCCGTTGTAGGTGACGCCGGGCTTCAGCTTGTCGCATTCCCTGGGAGCGGTTGTCTTGCAGCCGGCCAGCACCGAAACGGCGATGGCGGCCAAAAGGACGTTTCTTGAAACAGTAAACATCAGACGTTCTCCTTGATGGACCATGTTTGGACACATCGCTTGGTCGCGCCTCGGGAGAAATTGGTTCACAAGAAAATTGCGATCACCGGCGGAATCTTTTTGCGAGCTTGCCTTCGCGTGAAGGCGCATCGCCGATGCCGGGGCATTTGCCATGCTATGTGGTTTTCGGATTTGATTTATCGCATTGTCTTGTCGGCGTTGCCTGCAACCTGCCGTGACCGATGCAGCAGAACCGTAACAGGACATTCGCAACATTGCAGGCGAGAGACGTTTTCCATGATTGATCGCGTTGGACAATTCAGGGCTTGGTCGCCTCACACTCAGAAATGGTCCAGGGTCGAAGCCGGAATGGTTGGCGAAACTGCGCGCATTCCCGAGGCGGTGATCGGGTCTCCTTGCGTGCCGTCATGAGTTCACAGTCCAGAAGGGAAAAACTGTCGCCTTGGCCGAAGATACATCGCGAACTGAACCGTGTGCGCACGCAATTGCAGTCGCCGTGGTCGACATTGGGCAACGCGCTCATTTCCGCAAAGCAGAACGCTGAATACCGACGCGAACTCGGCAAGCGGATCGAAGCCGCCCGCGAGACTTACACGGCGTCGCCGATCTCGCAGATTGCCGACAGCTTCATGCTCGTCCGGATCATCGGCAATGATCTGGAACCGCGACACCGCAAGGGCCAGTCATTCGACAACGTGCTGTTCATTCTGGACAACGAACCGGTCTTCGACGCCTGCGAAAAATTCTAATCGTCAATCGGATAGTCGACACCGACGAGGAAGCCCGGATCATCGGCCTGCTCGAAAGCCGCCGTCAGAATTTTCACACAATCCCCTTCGAACTCGATGCGTACCGGAAGATATCCTGGGACGTCGACCAGCTTGTTGCCGGCGACCTCAGATTCTCAGAGAAGGGCCGGGCGAGCGGAAAGTCCGCGCGTTACGAAACGCACATCCGCCGCAGCAAGAACCTCTATGTGATGAACAACAATGGGGCTCGCAACGCCGCGCTCGCGATTGCCCGCGGCAGGGCAAAATGGCTGATGCCCTGGGACGGGAACTGCTACCTGACAGGCTCTGCGTTCCAGCGGATACGGTCCGCGATCGAGAGAAACCCGCACCTTCCCTACGCTGTGGTGCCCATGGCGCGTATTGTCGACAATGCGCTTCTGCTGGACCAGAGCTTCCAGCCGCCGGCCGAGGAAGAGCCGCAGATCATATTTCGAGCCGATACCACGCAACTGTTCGACGAAAACTATGGCTACGGAAGGCGGCCAAAAATCGAGATGCTGTGGCGGTTGGCAGTTCCCGGCCCCTGGGATCGCTACCGCGACGACGCCTGGGATTTTCCACGCCCGGTCCGGGCAGCGGATGCCGGGCTGCTCCAGAAAGCGGGCTGGGTGGCGC
>NZ_RZOL01000750.1:0-1330 GCF_004022985.1 Mesorhizobium sp. M7A.F.Ca.ET.027.02.1.1
GGTCATCAAGGCGACCCCCATCAAGGAACTGGTCGACACGACGGGCGCCGGCGATCTCTATGCCGCCGGCTTCCTGCATGGCTACACGCAAGGCCGCGACCTGCAGACTTGCGGCGATCTTGGCTCACTGTCGGCCGGATTGGTGATCCAGCAGATCGGCCCCAGGCCACGGCAGAATCTGCGCCGCGAGGCTGAGCAGGCGGGGTTGCTGTAGAGAAAGCTCTTCCCTTCTCCCCCTGTGGGAGAAGGTGTCGCCGAAGGCGACGGATGAGGGGTGCTCCAGCTTGGCACTGACGGTACTCCGTCCAACACCCCTCAACCGTCTTGGCGCTGCGCGCCAATCCACCTTCTCCCATAGGGGGAGAAGGGAAGGCCGCCTCCGCTTCTCACCGTCGCGCGGCTGTCACACATCGCACCTACACGCAATCTGGCGCCCCGCGACTGACCTTTCGGGGCGCCAACAGCCAGTTGGGGTGTCAAGAAATGCAAGACAGCGAGCTGTCGGGCCGCAGCATCTGTTGCCGTCGCGATTTCCGCTTTCCGCTCTAGAGATTCAACAGCCGGCCGCAGCTGTGGGAGGAGAGCGCGGCCCAGAAGACAGATGTATGAACAGATTTCAGCTCCAGGGCCTCAAGCAGGACGACTTCGCCGAGATGGTCGCCGAAGACGTCGAACGCGCGCTTGCCCGCTATGACGAGACTATCAACAAGCCCACCATGGTCTCGGTCGGCAAAATCGCCGGCAGCATAGCGTCCGCCGTCACCTTGCTGTCACCGAAGCACCAGCGCGCTATCGACGCCATCCATGCCGACCTGCCCGGCCTGGCCTCGAAATTCGTGCGCGCGCTGGCGGCGGAAGCCGCGCGCCGCAGCGAAGCCGGTATAGCCGGCGTGATCAATCCGCCGACGACCCCGTTGGCCGATGTCGAGCCTCCTTCGCTGCCAAAATCCGACGATCTCGAATCGATGCTGATCGAGGACTGGGCGGGCCGCGTCGCCGGCTCGACCTATCTGGAAGAGAATTTGCGTATCGCCCGCTCGACCCTGCACCGCTGGCAGCGGCGGGGCGAGGTCATCGCCTTGCGCAAGGGCGGCCGCAAACATGTCTTCCCGCTGGCGCAGTTCGTCGACGGCCGGCCGGTAGCGGGCATTCGCGACGTGCTGTCGCTGATCAGCAATCCCAGACTGGCGTGGCTGTGGCTGACTCGCCCCTCGGCGCAGCTCGACGGCCGCGTCCCGATCGACTTGCTGCGGCAGGATCAGGTGGACGAGGTCGTCGAGGCCGCGCGCGTGTTCGCGCCGGGCTGAACGCCTCCCGGACTCACCGCTAA
>NZ_RZOL01000751.1:0-1329 GCF_004022985.1 Mesorhizobium sp. M7A.F.Ca.ET.027.02.1.1
TGTCCGAACCGGATAGATAGGTAACAGAATGGACTGATTAGATGGGTGACAGTTTTCTTGTCCGCCGGGAGGACCGGCGATGGTTTGGCGAGAGACTGGCATCATGGATGAGCGGCTTCGGTTTGTTGTGGAATGCCTTTCTGGCGAGGAGACGATGACGCAGCTGTGTACTGCCTTCGAGATCTCGCGCAAGACCGGGTACAAATGGCTTGGACGCTACCGGGAGTTCGGGCCGGAAGGCCTGCATGATCTGCCGCGGGCGCCGCTCGAGCACGGCCGGGCAACGGCAGCGGAGCTGGTGGAGCGGATCGTGGCGGAGAAGGAAGCGCATCCGCTGTGGGGGCCCAAGAAGATCATGGCCCGGCTGAAGCGTGCGGAGCCCTGCTGCGGTTGGCCTGCGGTCTCGACGGCCGGTGAGATCCTGAAGCGGCATGGACTTGTGGGGCGTAAGCGCAGGCGCTGGAAGGCGGCCGGCAACGGTCCATGGCCGGAGCCCGAGGGGCCGAACGCGCTGTGGACGGGCGATCACAAGGGCTGGTTCCGGACTGGCGACGGGTGGCGCTGCGAGCCGCTGACGGTGATGGATGGGGCGTGCCGCTATCTTCTGGCGCTCGAAGCGACGGGTTCGACGGCGGACGCCGAGGCCTGGCCGGTGTTTGAGCGCCTGTTTGAAGAGCATGGGCTGCCGGATCGGTTCAGAAGCGACAATGGCCCACCCTTCGCATCGCCTGGCGTCACGGGTCTGACGCCGCTTGCGGCGCGCTTCATCAAGCTTGGCATCGCTCTTGAGCGCATCCAGCCGGGCAAGCCGCAGCAGAACGGGCGCCATGAGCGCTTCCACCTGACCATGCTGCCGATGGCCAAGGCACCGGAGGCCGACAGGGCGGCTCAAGCTCAGGCTTTCGAGGCCTTCCGGCGCAGCTACAATGAGGAGCGCCCGCACGAGGCGCTTGGCATGGGCACCCCGGCGCAGCATTACCGTCCCTCGACCCGTCCCATGCCTAAGACGATCCCCGAGCCGGACTATCCGGCCGAGGCGGCGGTGCGCAGCGTGCGCCAGAACGGCGCCGTCAAATGGCAGGGCGCAGAGATCTACGTCTCGGCCACGCTGGCAGGCGAGCCGATTGCCATCGAAGAGACTGAGAACGGCCAATGGGCGGTGCGCTTCCATGCCCATCCGCTCGGCTTCATCGACCACAAGCACAGGAAACTGGTTCGCCGCAGCGCCGCGCCAACCCAACCGCTTGGCGCTGCCGCGAACCCATCATAAGGGGGAAAACTGTTACCTATCTATCCGGTTCAAACTGTTACCCATCTATCGGCTGGACA
>NZ_RZOL01000752.1:0-1319 GCF_004022985.1 Mesorhizobium sp. M7A.F.Ca.ET.027.02.1.1
GCAGAAGGCTTGGCGCGTCCAAGACCCGAGGCCGTCCTACAAATCCGTCCCGTGGGCTTATCAGGAACCCTCGCCACCCAAGAGCAAGGGCTGGCTCAACCGATACTAAGCGGCCGCCGTCACACTGCCGCGTCTCTTTCGTCCAGACCATTCGAAGATGGCGACGGCCGTCTTCGGCGACTCCGAGCGTATTGCGTGTGGTCGCGCCAGCAGTCATGGCGACCTTTAGCACAGAGGCCGCATCGCTCGCCTCCGGCCGAAAAATCGTGCTTCCCGCACTTTTCCTTTCAGGAAGAACAAGCCCGGCGAGCGACTATTTCAAAGGCACTCGCTATGCGAGATCGATCTGTCGTTCGGCCAAAGCGTTTCGCAAGGCTTTAGTTCAATCCCGTTCCGGGGCAATCAGTGTCAGCGCTCGGCATTCCTGACCACGAAGATCAAATCGCGGATATCGTGCGTTCAGCATTGGGGGGGAGCGAGCGGCAGGCCGCACAGCCACCCAACATCGTAGCTACTTCACGGTCCTATCGGTTAGGTTCTGCTCTTCTGCTGGGGGCTCGCTTCGGACGAACACGTCCAGCACTTGCGCGATATCGACCCCTGACGGCGACCGGTTGCGCACCATACCCCTCGATACCGCCGAGCGCATAGCGCCAATGACGCAGCATGCCGCGACGAGCGCTGCCACGGCATCGCCCTCGGTCTCGGTCAATAGCTGCTCCGCCAGCGCCGTCGCTCCTCGCGGAATTTGATCGACATCTTCACCACCAAGCGACCACTGACGATTTTCTTCCGTCACGGTGACTCCTCCCGGACTGTTCGATTTGACCATTGGCGGCCGACCTGACGGAGCGGATTTCCGATCGCCGCTGTCAGCACATGAGACAGCCCGATCGCAATCGCGATCGAGAGCGTTGCCGTCGCCGGAGCGCCCAGGAATTGGCCAAGGGACCAGTTGAACAGCGCCAGCACCGGCAGATGGATCAGATAGAGGGCATAAGAGATGTCTCCCAGGTGGCGCAGAATCCGTCCTGGCCAGTTCACAGAACCATTCCGCAAGGTCGCCCTTGTCACGATCCACCCGCACATCAGCGCCAGTGCGGCAGTCGCCGCGCCATGTGTCGCCGGCGGCAAGATCGCCAGCATGAAGGCTACGACCGTCATCCAAAACGCCGTTTCCATGTTACCGATCGCCCGCAGGTCCTCCGCCAGCCGTGGCCATGCGCTTGTGCCCATGGTTGCTCCGATCGCCATCCCGACCGCGATTGCATCGATGCGGAACGTCCAAAGCGTCCCGCCCCAGGGCCGCAGCGTGAACG
>NZ_RZOL01000753.1:0-1318 GCF_004022985.1 Mesorhizobium sp. M7A.F.Ca.ET.027.02.1.1
TGGTATCGCTGATCGTCTCCGATATTCCCGGCGACAATCCGGCAATGGTCGCCTCCGGCCCAACCGTACCCGATACAGGCATCCGCGCCGACGCGCTGGCCTCGATATCGGCCTATGGCATGAAACTGCCGGCCTCGGTGATGGCGCATATCAATTCGCCGGCCGCCGATGCGCCAAGCCCGGACGACGAGCGTTTTTCGCGCAACGAGGTGCATCTGATCGCTTCGGCCGGGGTATCGCTGGAAGCCGCCGCTGCGGAAGCGAAACGGCAGGGTGTCGAGGCCGTTATCCTCTCCGATGCCATCGAGGGCGAAGCGCGCGAGGTGGGCGGCGTCCATGCCGCGATCGCGCGCGAAGTGGCGACGCGCAACCGACCATTTTCGAAGCCGGTGTTGGTCCTGTCGGGCGGCGAGACAACCGTCACGCTACGGGCAAAAGGCAAGGGCGGCCGCAATTCGGAATTCCTGCTCGCCTTTGCTATCGGCATCAACGGCGTCGAAGGCATCCACGCATTGGCCGCCGACACCGATGGCATCGACGGTTCGGAAGACAATGCCGGCGCCTTCGCCGATGGCTCGACCGTGTCGCGCATGCGCTCGGCCGGTGTCGATGCCAAGGCCATGCTTGCCGGCAACAATGCCTGGACGGCCTTCAACGCGGTTGGCGATCTCTTCGTACCCGGCCCGACCGGTACGAATGTCAACGATCTCAGGGCAATTCTGATCAGGTAGCTGAAGCAATTCCAGGAAAAGTGTGAAGCGGTTTTCCGTCCGGAATTGCGCAAAGCAGACTAATCAGGCGGCCATCAGCCGCTTCACCAGCTTCATATCCTGCAGGAACCGTTCGCGTTCAGCCTCCTTGTCCGCGGACTCGCGGATGCGCAGAATGAAGGAGGGATGGATGGTGATGAACACGCGCAATCCGTCCTCGCGCTCGATCACTTGTCCGCGCATCTTTGTCACCGGGATCGCCTTGCCGAGCAGCGACATCGCCGCCGTCGCGCCGAGTGCCACGGCGAGGTTCGGCTTGATCAGCTCGAATTCTTGGTCGATCCACCAGCGGCAGGCCTGAATCTCACCGGAATTCGGCTTGGAGTGGATGCGGCGCTTGCCGCGCGGCTCGAACTTGAAGTGCTTGACTGCGTTGGTGACATAGACCTTTTGCCGATCGACACCGGCATCATCCAGGATCGCATCGAACACCTTGCCGGCCGGACCAACGAAAGGTTTGCCGGCGAGATCCTCCTGATCCCCCGGTTGTTCGCCGACGAAGATCACCTTGGCATTGTCGGGACCTTCACCGAAGACAGTCTGCGTCG
>NZ_RZOL01000754.1:0-1317 GCF_004022985.1 Mesorhizobium sp. M7A.F.Ca.ET.027.02.1.1
CCATCAACCTCGACAATCCGGAACGCGAAACCGCGATCGACCTGGTGCCGAACAAGCCGCGTGCCCGCCAGATCGACGTGGCGCTGTCCAATTCCTTCGGCTTTGGCGGGACCAACGCGTCGCTGGTCTTCCAGCGCTACAATGGCTGATCGTCCGGCTGCCGGGCGGCGCTTCGGCGTGCCGTCAATTTTGCCATATTCGCCCCTACTCTGCCGCTGGGGATTCGTTGGGCGATCAAACGGTAGGGCGAAATGAACACAAATCCGGCAGGCAACGGAGAATTCGGGCAACGGCCGCCGACATCCGGCCCGATCGTGCCGAAAACGGCCAGCGAAGCGTTGCGGCCGGAGGCTGGCACGCCGCCGCCGAAGCGCTCGCGTGCGTCACGCAGCCAAGTCGTCGTGTTCATGAACTTCGTCATCTCCTCGGTGATGCTGGTGGTTCTGGCGGCCGGCGTCGCGGTCTATTTCGGCAAGCAGGAATTCACCGAACCCGGACCTTCGGCCAATGGCGACACCTTCCTGGTCAAGCCGAGCACCGGCGTCCAGGATATCGCCGACCAGCTCGAACGCCGCGGGTTGATCAGCGACGCCCGGGTATTCCGCCTTGGCGTGCGGGCCTTCGGCAATGATTCCGCGCTGAAAGCCGGCGAGTACGAGATCAAGCCCAGGGCATCCATGCGCGATATCATGGAGCTTCTGAAGAGCGGCAAGTCGGTGATGTATTCGCTGACCATTCCTGAAGGACTGACGGTCGACCAGGCATTGCAGCGCATCGCCGAGGAGAATGCCTTGAGCGGCGACATGCCGGCAACCACGCCGCCGGAGGGCAGCCTCGCCACCGACACGCTGCGCTTCACGCGCGGAGCGACACGCCAGCAGATGGTCGACAAGCTGCTGGCGGATCAGAAGAAGCTGGTCGACGATGTCTGGCAGCGGCGCGCGCCTGACCTGCCGCTGGCCAACGTCGAGGAGTTCGTCACGCTGGCCTCGATCGTCGAGAAGGAGACGGGCAAGGGTGACGAGCGTTCGCGAGTTGCCGCCGTCTTCCTGAACCGGCTTGCCAAGGGCATGCGCCTGCAATCCGATCCGACCATCATCTACGGGCTGTTCGGCGGCAAGGGAAAGCCGGCGGACCGGCCGATCTACCAGTCGGACATCCAGAAACAGACGCCCTACAACACCTATGTGATCAATGGCTTGCCGCCGACGCCGATCGCCAATCCGGGTCGTGCAGCGCTGGAGGCGGTGGCCAATCCGTCGAAGACCGCCGACCTCTATTTCGTTGCCGACGGCACCGGCGGGCCCGTCTTTTCCC
>NZ_RZOL01000755.1:0-1313 GCF_004022985.1 Mesorhizobium sp. M7A.F.Ca.ET.027.02.1.1
CCAGTGAGAGAAGCGCGATGACGCCGAAGACGCCGGTCAGCAACCAAGCGAATGTTCGCGACCGCCGTAAACGGCGATGGGTGTCGTCTTCCCACGATCTGCCTTGCTGGTAATAACGCTGGTCGACCAAGCCAGTTTCAGTCTGTTCATTTGACACTTTAATTTAGCCTTGCTTTCAAGCTCTTTCCTCGCCGCCATCAGATCGCAAGCGATTGATGACGAATTCGGCGCTTTCTGCCGTCTCTCGTGGACCCTATAGCGAGGTCGCGTTCTTGGCCGTCTCGCGCTGAATACTCGCCTTCCCCACATCAGCCGCAAATCGGGGGCGTCCTTCGGCTGATCTCCTAAGAAGCGAACTGCCAGCCCGCGTCGTGGTCCGCGTAACTGCGTTGTCCACTGTTCCCCTTGCCGCGCGCCGAATGCCGTGAATGGCTCCGGCGGTACCTATCGGTCCGCTCCCGGTCAAAATGCCCGCGATGATGGGTATTTGTAACAGAACATAGAACCCGACCAGCGTGACCAGCAGGAGTGGCATTACGTGAGAAAGCTTGCCGGTTATGTCGGTCCCGGCGCCGCCCTCCATCGCGGAAACGGAGAGCTGAACCATGTAGTAGTAGAAACCCAGGAAGCCGTAGATCAGCAATTGCTGCACCACCAAATTCGCAGTGACGGAGAAAAAGCCTTCGGTGAATTTGAAGGAATAATTGAAGAGGGCCATGATGATCCACACCGGCCCAAGAGCCAGGATGATGAAAAGAAGGACTTTTGCAGCGATAATCGCCGCTACGGCGACGCCGATGAATAGCAGCGTAAAAATGATGATGATCGCCAGAAGGGCGCCGAAGAAGTCGGTCAACACTGACGTGTAGAGTTCGGGCACCACCCGCAACGTCGCTTCGTAGAGGGCGTCGAACATTGCCGGGACAGCATCGACCGACGAGACCTGAGTGCCGCTCGTCGACGAAATCGTTTGGACGATGCGGTTGGCCAGAACTTCCGGGATCGACTGGACGAGCGTATAGATCGTCTCGGAGAACGGAGCCCAGTTCGTGACCATCCAGTAGATGAACATCGCGCGGCCGAGACGCCACGCGGCCTCCAGCGGCGAGGCCGTCGAGCGGCCGAAAATCTGCATGTAACCCCAAATGACCACATAGAGGACCAGCATCGCGAAGAACAGGTTTTCGCTATAAAGGCCGATGCGCTTGTACAGGACCTCTACAAAGCGAGCCCCGGCCTGATCGACACCGCTCAGAAGGTCGCTGATGATGGTCGAAACGGGGTTCATGCCTTATTCCGACACCACCTTGTCG
>NZ_RZOL01000756.1:0-1313 GCF_004022985.1 Mesorhizobium sp. M7A.F.Ca.ET.027.02.1.1
GCTCGATCACTTTGGCAACAAGCCCGAAAATCTGTCGATCGTGGCGGTCACGACGCCGACCGACATCCTCGCGCTCGCCCAGGAACAGGACAAGACGGGCAAGCTGGTCATCATCGACACCGAAGGCAAGACGAATGACGAACTGACGGCCGCGCTTTTCGCCGCCGACGTCGCCGTGGTGCCGGTGCATCTTGCGATGGACGATATTACCGCGGCTCATCAGCTAGTGAACGGTCACATTCCCCTGGTCGCCGAGAACCGCGGTTTTGCCCTGCCGGTCATGTATGTGTTCACGAACAACACCGTGATCGACAAGCGAGCAAGGGCGCTTGCTGACTTGCGCGAGATCATCCAGCAAGACGGTACGCGGATTGCCGGTGAGGAAATGCCCTACCGCATTGCTTACAAGGATATGCAAACCGGCGCGACGCTTTACGCGGGCGGCCGGGTGGACCCGAAGGCGATAGCCGAATCCGAGGCGATATTTGCCGAGATTGTCCAGTATGTGATTGAGGCCAATCGGTCGGCCGCAGCGGAGTGACTAGATGGACGACATCGCCAAAAAGAGCGCTCTGTTGAGCGTCATGCAGCCGGCCCCGACCGCGCTTCCCAAGCTGAGCCGCCCGAAGCTGGAGCTGAGCGGCCCGGATATCCGCAAGGTGAAAGAAGAGGGAGAGAAACGCGATCCTGTCGCCGGAAAATCGCTCCGGGAGGACAAGAAGGAGCCGACGACCATCTATGTCGCCGCCAAAGACAAGCGGCGCCTGCGCTTGCTCGCAGCTTCCGAAGGCAGGCGGGTCAACGACTACTACGTTGAAGCAGTCAGCGATTTTCTCGAGAAGCACGCCGAGCGCCTGCCGAAACTGTGACCGCGTTTCGCGCTGTCAAGGCAACCGCTTCGCGGCGCGCTGATCTGCGGCGCAGATCTTCGCGACCTTGACAGCGCTCAAGCCACGGTCACGGGGGCTTGGGAACATCGACGGGGCATTCTGCCCGCCGATGCGGACGGAACCTACAACGCGGTTGATAAACCCGCTTCGCGCTTGACGCGCCGTTTGCGACGATTTCGCCAACTCCAGGAGTTCGTCGGCTACTCGTCGAGACCTTAACTGGTCGACCAACGGCGTGTGCTTCGACCATCGTGACGCGGGCTAGCGACCCCTATGGGGCTGCGGGGGGATATGACGAACTGGAGGGCAGAAGCTCCAGGCGCTGACGTGGCGCAAGCGCGCGGTGAGAAGAGATGCCGCCTGGAGATTTCGGAAGCTGCTGGTGTGCATCCGCCTCTTGTCAGAGCATGGAATATCCTGGAA
>NZ_RZOL01000757.1:0-1305 GCF_004022985.1 Mesorhizobium sp. M7A.F.Ca.ET.027.02.1.1
GCTCTGCACCACGCTGCGGATGGCGACCATGATCTGTTCGATCGAAGCCTGCGCCTGGCGGAACGGCGCCACCAGCGCATCGGCCAGTTGCGCCGCACCGGCCACGTCGCCCGATATCTCGGTGGCGCGAGCAATGGCCGCCGCGATGTCGTCGGCTGCCTGCACCACCTTGCTGCTGGCGCCGGTGAAGGCATCGACAACGGCGCCGATCAGCGACCCGACAGTGTCGGAGACCGCTTTCACCGCGGCCGTAGCGATCGAGACGATGCCGCCAAAGGCCGCCGTGGCGGCGTTGGAAATCGTCGTCCATACCGCCGATCCGGCCGTCGAGATCGCCGACCATACCGGCGCCAGCAGGCCGCCTAGCGCGGTCGCGCTCTGGACGATGATAGCGAAAGCTGCCGATGCATTGGTGGAGATCTGCGACCAAATAGCGTTGGCCGCCAAGGCGATTCCGTCCCAGGACGGCAAAAGCTGCGCGGCGAGGCCGTCGATCGCCGTGACCACGCCCTTGACGAAGCCGTCGACCAGTGAGGCTGCGCCCAGCAAGACGACGCCGATGCCTTGGATCGCCAGCTTGAACGCTTCGACCAGCAAGACGCCGGCCTGCTTGCCGGCCTCGACAAGGCCCTGGAACACACGCGCCAGATTGTCGGCCGAGAAGAACTCCTGAATCTTGGCAATCGCCCTTTGCGCGCCGGCAACAATGTCATCCCAGAAGACGAAGATGGCGACGCCGGCGGCGACAAGCGCGGCAACCAGCAGCCCCGGCCATGACACCAGCCCGGCGACCAGGCCGAGGAAGGCGGTGGCGCCTTCGACGATGGTGGTGAAGAATGTCGTGGCCGCCGCGATGACGCCGCCGCTGAACATCGTGGCGATGACGGTGCCGATCAGCCGCAGGGCTGCGATCACCGCGCCGGAGGTCGAGACCAGCAACCGGAACACGCCGAGCAGCTGCAGCAAAGCCGCGCCGATCAGCAATTCGCCGCCGGTCAAATTGGTGCCGAAGATGCCGTTGATGGCATTGGCGACACTGGTCGCTGTATCATGCACAGCCTTGAACAGCGGCAGCACAACGCCGCCGATGACGGCGGAAAAATCGCTGCCAAACTGCAGGATGGCGTCGCGCCAGGTCAGGATCCACGGGTTCTTGGCCTTGGCATCGGCGCCGATCAGCGCGAACAGCAGGTCGCTCAGACCGGACAGCAGTTTCTGGTTGATCGCCGCGCCGAAGGCGAGGATGGCATCCTTGTTCTCGACGATGATGTCGCGCAGGCCGGCCGCAAGCGCGGTGATGCCAGG
>NZ_RZOL01000758.1:0-1295 GCF_004022985.1 Mesorhizobium sp. M7A.F.Ca.ET.027.02.1.1
CCCCCATCTTGTTCCAAGGCGGTCGGATCATCTCGATGAGCCTGTCTCGAGGCCGGCGGCCGTTGGCTGGGAGCAACCCCAGCGCCGGCGGAACGGCGATGTAAACCTCGAGAGTGGTCCCGGCGCCCACCTGCTCGGCGGTGATCTCGTTCCGCCAGCTTACCATGCATAACGCACCAGGGCTCGCAAGGGCTTGTAAACAATCTCGAACCATTTGCTCACTTCCAAGCGGCGTCTATACGACCAATGTGACGCGTAGGACCGCAGCCTGACGATGTTCTGACACACAATCGAAGCAGCTCACTGGCATATGCCAGGATGACCCGAGATCCCGGGACAGCGCTGTGGCCGCGAACATTTCATTGCGATTGCCCGCGATGATTTGGAACATCTCAATACGTTGATGATAATCAGCTCCTTGGGAGCCCTGATTTACTGGACAGATCGAATGTGGCACTGAGTAAATTGCTATCTGGCCGTGCGCGCACATACCGCCCTGGCTTCCTTGCGCGGATGTTTCCTTCCGGAAAATGGAAGCTGACCCTGGACCCCAAGCTGTCCGGGCGCATTCGGCTGAGCCAGGGTGGCGATGTTGATCTCAGTTGCCTCGATATCGTGTCGGTTTCGACCAGCAAGGCGCTGCTGTGGCATACCGTCGAGATCCGCGCACGCGGCAGAACGGACAATCTGTCGAGTCTGTCGGGGGACGCGTCCGAGCAACTGGCCGCAGACCTTCATGCGTTCATCAACACCCATCTCTTCGACCTCATCGGCACAGAGACGGATCATTTGCTCGATGTCGATGCCAGGCTTCGGGAGATCACCGAAGACAACAGACAGTATCTCGCGCAGGCCGATCTCGGGCGGGCCATCGCCAGCGTGCCCGGCAGCGCCGCTGCCGCGCTTTCTCACCCGCTTCTGGATCCACAATTGATTCCGGCAGGGCTCAAGGCGTCCCTGCCGGCTTCGTTCGCCATGCTGACAGACCCAGGCGTTCGCCACGCCTACAATGAAGCGTTCGTTGCCGCGGAGCGGCGCAAATTCCAGCCATTTTTCGACAATCTCGACGGGCGCTCCTTTTCCGATCAGCAACGCGAGGCATGTATCCGCCTGGAGGACAACAATCTGCTCGTCGCCTCGGCCGGGTCGGGCAAATCCGCGACCATGGTCGGCAAGGTGGCCTATGTCCTGGAAAGGCAGCTCTACCGGCCCGATGAGATCCTGCTTCTGGCCTTCAATAAGAGCGCAGCAGATGAACTCAAGACCAGGATCGCACGACAGCTACAGATCGAGGA
>NZ_RZOL01000759.1:0-1290 GCF_004022985.1 Mesorhizobium sp. M7A.F.Ca.ET.027.02.1.1
GTCCGCCGCCGACCGAATCGCGCGACGACATCAGCACGAAACGGCCGATGCGGAACGGCAGCGTCGAGAAATTGCCGCGCGCCGACAAATATTGGGCGACGTCCAGCGGAGTCGAATTGCGTAAGCGCGCCAGCGTCACATGCGGCATGAACTTGCGGGGATCGGCCGGGATGCCGAGCCGCTGGCAGATGCGGTCGATCTCGCCCTGAAGGGCAGCCAGACCGGGCGAGGCGGAAGCGCCTGCCCACACCGCATGTGGCTTCTTCTGGCCGAAAGCGCCGACGCCGGACAGCGCCAGCGAGAAGGAAGGGCGGTGGACGCGGTCGAGCGCGTTGGCGATCTCGTCGGCGACATGGCCGGGGACATCGCCGATGAAGCGCAGCGTCAGATGGTAGTTTTCGACATCGATCCAGCGGGCTCCCGGCAAGCCGCCCCGCAGCAGGGACAGCGAAAGGGCAGCGTCACGCGGAATTTCGAGGGCGGTGAAAAGACGCGGCATGAAGAGCCTCCCTTCCTCGAATCGAACTGTCATCCCCAGCGAATCATCGATAGTCAAACGGAGCAAGAGGTTTGTTGGCCACAGTCCCTGTTAAAAGCCCCCTGCGCGGAAACAGTTCCAATCTGCTAGGAATCGCCCGGCACTGCCGCGATCACCTTCTCGACCGTCGGCAGGATGCGTTCGACTATCTGGTCGACGCCTTCAACGCTCGGATGCAGGCCGTCCTCGAGTTGCATGCCGGGCTGGCCGGCGACGCCGTCGAGAAAGAACGGGTAGAGCACGACGTCGTATTTCTTCCCCAGGTCCGGGAAAATGGCGTCGAACGCATTCTGGTAGTCGGGGCCGAGATTGGGTGCGGCACGCATGCCGGCCAGAAGCACGGCAATCTTGCGCTGCTTCAGCTTGCTCAGCATCTCGTCGAGGTTCTTCCTGGTGATGTCGGGCGAAACGCCGCGCAGCATGTCGTTGGCGCCGAGTTCGAGGATGACCAGTTGCGTGCCGTCGGGCACCGACCAGTCGAGCCGCGCCAGGCCACCGCTCGTCGTGTCGCCGGAAACGCCGGCATTGGCGACGCTCACATCATGGCCTTTGGCGCGAAGGGCGGCCTGCAGCCTGTCGGTAAAGCCCTGGTCAGGCCCAAGGCCATAGCCCGCCGTCAGGCTGTCGCCGAAGCCGACGATTTTGAACGGCTCGGCACGCGCTGACGGCATGGCGCCGCAAATGGCGAGGAAAACCATGAGGCCTGCGGCAATACTGCGTTTGAAAGACATGCGGCAGGCCCCATATGAGCT
>NZ_RZOL01000075.1:0-19766 GCF_004022985.1 Mesorhizobium sp. M7A.F.Ca.ET.027.02.1.1
GGATGGTGTCCATCCTGTCGGCGGAATCAAGCAATCCCGCCCCTTCCGTGAACTCGGCCTCGAACTCGGCGACGATGCGCTCAAGATCGCTTTGCGGAATCGTCCGCAGCAGGCGGGCGCCCTCGATCAGGGCCTTCAGTTCTTCCTGCTTGAAGAATTTCAGCAGGCGGCTGGCCGACGGCTTGCCCATCGCCACAAGTATGGCGGCCGCCTTCTGCGCGCGGGTCAAGGTCACCGGCGTCGTCATGCCACTCGCCTCCGCTGCCACCGGCAAGCCCCGCAAACCATGTCTAGGCGCCCTTCGTGCCGGCGATGATTTCGGTCAGCCTGATGCCGAACCGCGACGGATCGCTTTCCAGCACGGTGATCTCGCCGCGCGCGATCTTGCGGCCGTTGACCACGACGTCGACAGGTTCGCCGATGCGGCGATTGAGCGCCACGGTCGAGCCTTTTTGCAGCGCCATCAGATCGGAGACCGGCATCTCGGTGCTGCCGAGGATGATCTGGACATCGACGGGGATGTTCATGATCACGCTCGAATTGGCTGATGAGGCCGCCCTGAAGGCCGCATCGGGGCGTTGCTCCTCTTCATGCAGGACACCGCGCAACTCTTCGATGGCGCGATCGAGTTGCTCGTCCGGCTGGTCGAGGTCGGCTTCCGCCTTGGTTTTGGCCATGATCGTCTCCAAATGCTCAGGCGCGTCCGGCGGCAGCCGGCATCAGCCCGTCGATAAAGTCCTGCCCGGCGTCGTAAGGATGCCTGATCCGGACGGTGTAATTCTGTCCCAGTTTGCCGAACTCGCATACGAACAGCGTCTTGCCCCGTGCGCTGAGACGCGCCTGGGACTGGGCCGTTTCCTCGAATTCGATGACGTCGCCGATTTCGAAACCGGCGAGGTCGCCGAGCGTCAGCCGCGCCAGCGGCATAGTGGCCTCGAGCGCCACGGTGGAGCGCATCACCTCTTCCGAAAAGCGGGCGCGCCAGCTGGGGCCGTGATCGTCGTCGCTGACAGGCACGGCTCCGTCGCGGCTGGCCAGCACGACGCGCTGCGGCATCGTCACCGTGACGGTGCCACTGTCGGCCGGCGTCGAGATGCCAAGCACGATACGGATTGCCGCGCCATCGCGCAGCACATACCGCTTCGCCTCGGTGCCGGACATTGCTCGCGGCGCGGGCAGGCGCAGGTCGAGCGAGCGCTTTCCCGATCCGTTGAGGGCCTGCGCGACCTGCTGGAACACCATGGTCGAAACATCGATTTCGATCTGCGACAGATCGCGTTCGATCGGCGATGCCGGCAGATCCGGGTCGCCGCCGAACAGGGTGCAGACCATGATCGCGATCGCCGGAGCATCGATCACCAGGGTCATCGCATCAGAGGACGCCGACGAGCCGATCACGGTCATGGCAAACGTGTCGCCGGCACGCGAACGCGCCTCGGGAACGCGGCTGACCTCGATCGCTTTGAGGTCGACGACGACCGGAACGCCAAGCTCGCTGGTCAGGCTTTTCTGCAACAGCGGTACGGCGCGTTCGGCCATGGCGCGGCCTGCGTCGATGACCTGCGCGGCCTCGCCGCTGTCGCCGACCAGACGCTCGATGATCAGCGAACGCGCTTCCGCTGGGCTGCCCGGACTGGTCATGACAGTGCTGGGACCGATCTATCGCGCATCGTTCAGGCGGCCTTCTTTTCGACGGTGCCGGTATTCATCGTGCTCTGCTCGACGGCATCGATCGTCGGCCGTTCATAGGACGAGATGGTCTTACGGCCGAACTCGATCGCCACCTGCGGCAGCGCGCCGTTCATGTAGGCCAGCAGCGTCTGCTTGACGATGATATAGAGGCGGTTCTTCTTCTCACGCACCGTCTTGATCTTGGTGGCGACCGGCCCGACCACCGAATAGGACAGGAAGATGCCGAGGAACGTTCCGACAAGTGCGGCACCGATCAGACCGCCGAGGATTTCCGGCGACTGGTCGAGCGCGCCCATCGCCTTGACCACGCCGAGCACGGCGGCGACGATGCCGAGCGCCGGCAGGCCATCGCCCACCGCCACCATCGCGTGATAGGCCTTCATCTTGTCGGACCTGATGGTCTGGATCTCTTCGTCCATCAGCGCCTCGATCTCGTGCGAGCGGGCATTGCCGATGATGATGATGCGGCAGTAGTCGCAGATGAAATGCGTCAGGTCATGATTGTGCAGCACGGTTGGGAACGCCTGGAAAATCGCCGACTCTTCCGGATTGTCGATATGCGCCTCGACCTCGCTGCGGGATTTCGAGCGCAGCTCGCGCATCAGCGAGTGCAGCACGCCGAGCGTCTCGAGATAGTCCTGTTCCTTCGGCACCGCCTGCTTGAAGGCTTCGAGAATGGCCTTGCCGGTGTCCTTGACCGTCTTCATCGGATTGGCAACGAGGAAGGTGCCAAAAGCCGCGCCACAGATGATCACGGCCTCCCATGGCTGGATCAGCACGTGAAGATGGCCGCCCATGGCCATGAAGCCGCCGAGGACGCAGCCGAGCGTTACCACCAGTCCAATCAGAATGCCCACGACAGGTCCTTCCGCATTTCACATCAGGAGCTAGGGATAGTCCCCGTGCCTTGTGTGAGGCTTGAATCGAGGGCGTGGAAGCGATTCAGTTTCGCGCAAGGAAGTAGGGGTATTGTGCCGGCATAGCTTCGGCCGGAGGCACGTCTTTGCTCAATACCTTTACCAGCTACCAGCTCATCACCAAGGACATTTCAAAATCGATCGACAGGATCGAGCAGCAGCCCGTGGTTGATCGCGACACCAAATATTATCTCGCGAATATCACCAAGGTGAAATCGATCGACGATTTCGTCAAAAACGACCGTTTGTTCAAGTATGCCATGAAGGCCTACGGGCTGGAGGACATGGACTACGCCAAGGCCTTCATGGTCAAGGCACTCAAGGAAGGCGTCTCCGATCCCGACAGCTTCGCCAACAAGCTGACCGACAAGCGTTACGCCGAATTCGTCAGCGCCTTCAACTTCGCCGCCAACGGCGCCGATGCGACCATCTACAACAAGACACAGCAGTTGGTGACCAAGAACTATGCCATCCAGGCCCAGATCGCCGGCCTCGATCCCAATTCGGCCTATGTGAAGGGCGAGACGACATACTATCTCGCCAACATCACCAAGGTGAAGTCGATCGACGATCTGATGTCGAACAACCGGCTCTACACATACGCGCTGGCGTCATTCGGTCTCGATTCCGCGACGGAGGACAAGGATCTCATCAAGCGGGTTCTGCAGGGCGGCGTCCGCGATCCCGACAGCGTCGCCAACAAGATGACGGACAAGACCTATGCCGCGCTTGCCTCCGCCTTCAACTTCGAGGCCTATGGCGAAAACACCACCACCATCAATCCGGCGCAGCAGCCGACCGTCGACAAATACATGCGCCAGACCCTCGAAGAGGATGCCGGTCAGGCTAACCAGGGTGTGCGGCTGGCGCTTTACTTCGATCGCAAGGCCCCAACCATCACCAGCTGGTATGACGTGCTGGCCGACACCGCGCTTGCCAGTGTCGTGCGCACCGTGCTCGGCCTGCCCGATTCCTTCGCCACCGCCGACGTCGACAAGCAGGCGCAGCTGTTCGAGCAAAAACTCGACATCTCGGATTTCTCCGACCCCGAGAAACTCGGCAAGTTCCTGACCCGCTTCACCAGCATGTACGAGATCAACCACCCGACTTCATCGGCCGTCACCTCGGTCAGCGTGCTGTTTGCCCAGCCACTCACAGTCGGCATCTCCACCGACCTGATGATGGCCATGCAGAAACTGAGGTTCTGAGACCATCATGCGGGATAGCCTGTACGTCGCCCTTTCGTCGCAGATCGCGCTCGAGCGGCGCCTCGACACCATCGCCGACAACGTCGCCAATGCCTCGACGATCGGCTTTCGCGCCACCGGCGTGAAGTTCGAGGACGTCGTCTCCGGCACCGGGCAGAAATCGGTATCCTTCGCCTCCCCGGGCAAGACCTACCTTTCCGGCGCCCATGGTGCCTTGAGCGAGACCGGAAATCCCTTCGATTTCGCCGTCCAGGGCGATGCCTGGTTTGCCATAGAGACGCCGGTCGGCACCGTCATGACCCGCGACGGTCGCTTTTCGATGAACGAGAACGGCGAGCTGATGTCGATCGAGGGCCACCCGGTGCTCGATGCCGGCGGCTCGCCGATCCAGCTTGATCCCCGCAACGGCCCACCCAAGGCCGGGGCCGATGGTTCGTTGCGCCAGAACGATCAGCTTGTCGGCTCGATCGGTCTCTACAATTTCGACCCAGGCCCGAACTTCGTCCGCTACGGCAATTCCGGCATCGTTCCGGCACGCACCCCGGAGCCTGTCACCGATCGCTCGGATATCGGCGTCGCCCAGGGTTTTCTCGAAGAGTCCAATGTCAATCCGGTGCTGGAGATCACCAGGCTGATCATGGTCCAGCGCGCCTTCGAGAACACCGCCGCCCTGATGCGGCAGACCGACTCCTCCACCGACGAGGCGATCAAGACGCTCGGCTCGAAATAATCCATGTCGCTCGACCAGCCATCCCTGCGCGCACTCGAAAGACAACTCCAGCCGGCGCCGGAAGACCGGCTTGCCGCGCTGGAACGGGTCTGGCGGCGTTTCGCCGACGCCGAGGCGCTGCTCAAGCGCGGCGGCCGCGTCATCGAAGTCACGCCCACGCACTACAAGGTGCACGGCCTTTCCGGCTTCGCCAGGCTGGGCGACATCGTCGAGCAGCGCGGCGATGCCGGTGCGCGGCGCGGCGAGATCGTCAAGATCGGCCGCGACGAGGCCGTCGTGGCACCCTTCGAACGCAGCGCCGATTCCGGCATCGGTGATGCCGTTTTCCGCCGAGGTCCGCTCGTGGTGGCGCCGCATGCCTCGTGGCGCGGCCGCACCATCGACGCACTCACCAGGACGATCGATGGCGGCCCGCCGCTCGCCCGGGGAGACGACACATCGCGCGGCGCCCAGACGACGCCGGGAGCCATGGCGCGGCAACGCGTCGGCACTGCCTTCATGACCGGCGTCAAGGTCATCGACATCTTCACGCCGCTCTGTTTCGGCCAGCGCCTCGGCATCTTTGCCGGCTCCGGCGTCGGCAAGTCGACGCTGCTCGCCATGCTCGCCGGCGCCGACGCATTCGATACCGTCGTGGTGGCGCTCATCGGCGAACGCGGCCGAGAAGTCCGTGAATTCCTCGAGGATACGATCGGCGACAGCATGGCCAAGACCGTCGCCGTCGTCGCCACCAGCGACGAAAGCGCCATGATGCGCCGGCGTGCGCCGGACACCGCCATGCGCGTCGCCGAGCATTTTCGCGACCAGGGGCATCGCGTTTTGCTGGTGCTGGATTCGATCACCCGCTTCGCCCACGCCCTGCGTGAGGTGGCGACGGGTACCGGCGAGCCGCCGGTCGCGCGCGGTTATCCGGCCTCGGTGTTCACCGAACTGCCCAAGCTGCTCGAACGCGCCGGGCCGGGCGGGGAAGGCAAAGGATCCATCACCGCCATTATTTCCGTGCTGGTCGACGGCGACGATCACAACGATCCGGTCGCCGATTCCGTGCGCGGCATCCTCGACGGCCATGTCGTGCTCGATCGCACGATCGCCGAACAGGGTCGCTATCCCCCCGTCAACCCGCTGTCGTCCATATCGCGGTTGGCCGGAAAGGCTTGGAGCGTCGAACAGCGCGCGCTGGTGACAAGGCTGAAGTCGATGATCTCGCGCTTCGAGGACACGCGCGATATCCGGTTGCTCGGGGCCTATCAGGGCGGAGTCGATGCCGAACTGGACATCGCCGTGCGCCAGGTGCCGCTGATCTATGAGGCGCTGACGCAAGCGCCGAAGGATCGCCCGTCGACCGACCCGTTCTCCGATCTCGCCCGCCACCTCAAGAGCAAGCTGAACGCCGATGCCGGAGACTGAACGCGAATATACCGAGCGCATTCTGCGCGACATGATCGCCGAGGCCAACGCCGTGGAGCAAGCCGAGGCTGACGAAACGAGAACCGCCAAGGCAAAGGCTGCCCGTGCCATCGCAGCCAAAGCCGAGGCCGTTCTGGCCAGAGCCGTCAAGCCAATCCTGCCACGGGCTGGCAAAGCCGATCCTGATCTGGCCAGGCCCGTCGAACCCGCTCTGCCCCGGGCTCCCCAGGCGGTGGCTGCCGAGATGACGCAGGCCAGCCGCGACTCGCTGATCGACGGGCTGTTCCCGCGCACCGAATGGCCGCAGCCGCCAAAGGCACCGTTTCCCCGACTGAAGAAGAAGTCCGACCGACGCAGCGATTTCGTCATAGCCGCGCTCGGCATCACGCTCGGCCTGATCTGCGCCCTGTTCCCCTGGTACATCTTCTTCAACCAGGACCAGTTTGGCGTCCAGGCGATGAAGTTCGGCGGCACCGGCTCCAATTCCGGGCGAGCGGGCGGCGGCGTGTTCGCCGAACGCAGCGCGCCGCTGACGGCAAAGGATATTCCCGCGGCCAATCTCGATCTTCTTGCCACGGGGACGGTGCGGGACGATGCCAATCCCGCAGCCGCACCCGACGAGCAACCGTTTCCGGCCGACGCGGCGAAATTCCGCATGGTTCATGTCGCTAACGGCCGTGCCATGATCCAGGACGACGCTGGCCTCTGGATCGTCCAGCGCGGCTCGATACTGCCTGACTCCAGTCAGGTGTCCTCCATCGAGCAGCGCAACGGCAAATGGGTCATGGTCACCAGTGCCGACCGGGTGATCGAACTCTCCAGATAAACGATCTCCGGCTCCCGCCATCCGCAAGGCCCGCGCAAGACTGGCGGCCTAGTCTCTGGGTACCTGCTCGGAGATTCCCATGGAGCCCGTTTCCCTTTTCGACCTCGCCGCCAAGCAAGCGCAATGGCTGGCCGTGCGCCAGTCGGCAGTCGCCGGCAACATCGCCAATGCCAACACGCCAGGTTATACGGCAAACGATGTCGAGCCATTCGAAAAGGTGCTCGACCGCGCTGCCGTATCGCTGCAGGCGACCCAGGCCGGCCATCTCGGCAATGCGGCGACCAATGCCGGCTTCACCATCAAGCCACAGGAGAATGACGGCGTCGTCATGCCGTCCAAGAACTCGGTCGTTCTGGAAGACCAGTTGCTGAAAGCCGGCGAGGTGCGCCGCTCCTTCGAGCTCAACACAGCGATCGTCAAGGCGTTTCATACGATGATGATGATGGCGGTGAAGAGCTGACCATGGACGCACTGACCGCAGCCCTCAAAGTCGCAGCATCCGGCCTCGGCGCCCAGTCGGAGCGCCTGCGCGTGGTTTCCGAAAACCTCGCCAACGCCCAGTCGACCGGCACCGCGCCCGGCTCCGATCCTTATCGCCGCAAGACCATCAGCTTCGTCTCTGAGCTTGACCGGGCCTCCGGCAGTTCAACGGTTGCAGTGAACTCGATCGATCGAGATCCCAGTGACTTTCCAGTCGAGTTCCAGCCCGGCAACGAGGCCGCCGACGAGAAGGGCTACGTCAAGATGCCCAACGTCAACGTGCTGATCGAAATGGCCGACATGACCGAGGCCAATCGCTCCTACGAGGCCAACCTTCAGGTGGTCAAGCAGGCCCGCGACCTGATTTCCATGACCATCGACCTGATGAGGAACCAGTAATGATCAGCGGTATCGGAGCGCTTCAGTTCAAGCCGTCGATCGGCGGCGACGACGCAGCCACAAGCCTGCTCCAGGGCGGCGCGACACCTTCGGCCGGCGGCACCATCGGCACCTCCTTCGCCGAGGCGCTGAGCCAGGCAGCCTCCAAGACCGTGAACACGCTGCAGAATGCCGAGCAGGTATCGTTGCAGGCGCTCAAGGGCGACGCCGACACCCGTCAGGTGGTCGACGCCGTGATGAGCGCGCAGCAGGCGCTTCAGACCGCCGTCGCCATCCGCGACAAGGTGGTTTCCGCCTATCTCGAAGTCAGTCGAATGGGCATCTGAGGAATTCCGCCATGAAAGCACTCGCCATCGCCGCCACCGGCATGAATGCCCAGCAGACAAATCTGGAAGTCATCGCCAACAACATCGCCAACATCAACACCACCGGCTACAAGCGCGCCCGTGCCGAATTCTCCGACCTGCTCTATCAGGTCGACCGTACACAAGGCGTGCCCAACCGCTCCAACGCCTCGCTGGTGCCGGAGGGCGTCTCGATCGGCCTCGGCGTCAAGACGACGGCCGTGCGCAACGTGCACACCCAGGGCGAACTGACCAGCACCGGCAACAGTTTCGACCTGGCGCTGACCGGCAGGGGCTGGTTTCAGATCGAGGGTGCCGACGGCGGCACGCTCTACAGCCGCGCCGGAGCTCTCAACACCAACGCCACCGGCCAACTCGTGACGGTCGACGGCGCTGCCGTCATTCCGGCAATCAATGTTCCCGTGGATGCCGTCGAGGTCATCGTCAACAAGACCGGGCAGGTCTTCGCCCGCATCGACGGCCAGACCGACCTGCAGAACCTCGGTCAGCTTCAGATCGCCAACTTCGCGAACGAGGCCGGCCTGGCGCCGCTCGGCGACAATCTGTTCCAGGAAACCACGGCTTCGGGGCCGGCGAATGTCGGCGTGCCGGGCGATCCCGGCTTTGCCACCATCCAGCAGGGCTATCTCGAAGCCTCCAACGTCGACCCGGTCAAGGAAATCACCGAACTGATCTCGGCGCAGCGCGCTTATGAGATGAACTCCAAGGTCATTCAGGCCGCCGACGACATGGCCTCCGTGGTCTCCAAGAACATCAGGTAACGCATGATGTCGACGCCCGGCCTCCTGTCCGCATTCCGCCGCACCGCGCTCGTCCTTGCGCTGGTGACCGGAGGCATGCCGGCTTTTGCCCAGGAATCGGCCAACCAGTCGGCCACCCGGATCGCCAGCAATCAAGCTGTCGGCGAGGTGGTGCTTATTCCGAGCCGGGTTATCTATCCCGGCGAGACCATCAACCTGGCTGCCCTGAAACAGGTCACCCTTGTCGTCGGCAAGCACAAGCCGGAGGCGGTCGCCACGCGGGCCGAAGAACTGGATGGCAAGGTCGCCAAGCGCACGCTGCTGCCCGGCCGCTACATTCCCTCCACCGCCATCCGCGAGGCCTGGCTGGTCGAACAGGGTGCTTCCGTGCAGATCTTCTTCATCGCCGGCGGGCTGACGATCTCGGCCACCGCCGTGACGCTGCAGCCGGGAGCCGCGGGCGACCTCGTCAAGGTTCGCAACATCGACAGCGGCAAAATCCTGTCCGGCACGGTGATGGCGGACGGAACCATCCAGGTCAGCGCTTCATGATGCGCGGGCTTACCCTGATGCTGGCAGCCGTGCTTGGCCTGCAGCCGGCGCTGGCCGACGGCCTGACGTCGAAGGCCAAGCGCGAGCTCGCCGCCAAGAATGGCGGCGTCTACAACGATCCCGAATATGATCCGGCCACCACCAGCCGCATGTTCCGGGTTTCGACCGGGCCGAGTTCGCTGCCGCCGGGCCAGGTGGCCGCGCGCATCAAGGACATCGCCCAGTTGCAGAGTTCGCGCGACAATCAGCTCGTCGGCTACGGCCTGGTCATCGGCCTTGCCGGATCGGGCGACAGCCTGCGCAACTCGCCATTCACCGAACAGTCGATCCGCGCGATGCTCGAAAATCTCGGCATCGCCACCGAAGGCGGCAGTGCGCGCGCCAAGAATGTCGCCGCCGTCATCGTCACCGCCAACATGCCGCCCTACGTGCAATCGGGCGCCCGCATCGACATCGACGTCTCCTCGATGGGCGACGCGACCTCGCTTTCCGGCGGCACGCTGATCATGACCCCGCTGAAGGCGGCGGACGGCGAGATCTATGCCGTCGGCCAGGGCTCGGTCATCGTGTCCGGCTTTACCGCCCAGGGACAGGCCGAGCAGCTGACGCAAGGCGTGCCGACCTCCGGCCGCGTGCCGAACGGCGCCATCGTCGAGCGTGCTGTCCAGGCCGAGTTCGACGATCAGGCGGTCCTGACGCTGCAACTGCGCAATCCCGATTTCTCGACCGCTATCCGCATCGCGGACGCCATCAACGACTACACCGGCCAGCGCTTCGGCATGCGAGTGGCGGCAGAGCGCGATTCTCGCACCGTGCAGATCAGAAGGCCGAAGGGTGTCTCGGCGGCGCGCTTCTATGCCGAAATCGAGAATCTGGTGGTCGAATCCGACACGCCGGCCCGTGTCGTGATCGACGAGCGCACCGGCACCATCGTCATCGGCAATGACGTCAAGATCTCACGTGTCGCCATCAGCCACGGCACGCTCACCGTGCGCATCACCGAAGCGCCGCGCATCGTCCAGCCCGAGCCCTTCTCCAAGGGCGAGACCGCCGTCGAACCGTTCACCGCCATCGACGCCAGCCGGCCCGACGCCCGCGTTGCCGTGCTTGACGGACCCGATCTCCAGACCCTCGTTTCCGGCCTCAACCGCCTCGGCGTCAAGCCGGATGGCATCATCGCCATCCTGCAGGGCATCAAGTCGGCCGGGGCTCTGCAGGCCGACCTGGTTCTGCAATAGGCGATGCCGATGACGCGCTCCTTCCCACGCCATGACGGCAGACACCGCAAAGCCGCGATCCTGCTCGCGACCGCTATTCTCGCGACGCTGCCCTTTGCCGGCGACACTGCGCGCGGCGAGGAGACGGTCCGCCAGGTCCTGCCGGGGGCACCGGTGGCAGCGGCGCCGCAGCAATTGACGCGGGAAAAGGCGCCGGACCAAAGCGAGATCGAGCGCTTCTGCTCAAACATCGCCGACGCCGCCCGCGACCGCCGCTATGTCCTGCAGGCGGAGGAACTGAAGCAGCTCCAGGCCGGCATTGACGAGCGCATGAAAGCTCTCGATGCAAAGAAAGCTGAATACGAGACCTGGCTGAAGCGGCGCGAGGTTTTCCTGGCCCGGGCAGAAGACGGCGTCGTCCAGATCTACGCCGGCATGAAGCCCGACGCCGCCGCCGAGCGGCTGGCCATCGTCAACGCCGATCTGGCTGCGGCCATATTGATGAAGCTCGATACACGCAAGGCGAGCGTCATCCTCAACGAAATGGACCAGAAGGCGGCGGCGACGCTCACCGGCATTATGGCCAGCGCAGCCCGAAGGGTAGATCCGTCATGATCCGGAAAATGCTTGTCCTGTGCGCGGTCACCATGCTCTCGGGTTGCGGAACCAACCTCAAGGAGGTCGGCAGGGAGCCGGCTCTGTCCCCGGTCGGCTCCGGCATCGATGGCGGCAGCACCGGCTCCCTCTATCGCTACCCGCAAACGCCGCCCGCGCCAGTCAAGAAATTCTCGTTGTGGGACGACCGCCAGAGCCGGCTGTTCACCGACCCGCGGGCGCTGTCCCAGGGCGACATCCTGACGGTCAAGATCAAGATCAACGATCGGGCCAACTTCAAGAACCAGAACGACAGGAGCCGCACCGCCAATCGCAAGCTCGGTTACGACCTCAGCGCGCAGTGGGACAAGTGGAGCACCGCCGGCAAGGGCGCTGGGGCTCTCAGCTCCACCACGGACACGACTGCCGACGGCGAGATCAAGCGCTCGGAGACGCTTGAGCTCAATGTCGCGGCGATCGTCACCGATGTGCTTCCCAACGGCAATCTGATGATCACCGGATCGCAGGAAGTGCGCGTCAACGCCGAGCTCAGGGTGCTGACGCTCGCCGGCATCGTGCGGCCGGCCGATATCGGCGCCGAAAACACCATCCCCTACGAACGTATCGCCGAGGCTCGCATCTCCTACGGCGGACGCGGTCGCATCACCGAGGTCCAGCAGCCTGCCTACGGCCAGCAGATTCTCGACCAGGTTCTTCCGTTCTAGGATCGGAGCAGGGCGCCGTGGCAAATATCGAACAGGTTCAGCCACGCAAGGGTCCCTCCCCTGCTATCCAGGCCGGCCTGCTGCTGCTTGTGACGGCGGCCGCCATTGGCATGGGCTGGATGTCCGGCGGTTATCTCAAAGGCGTCGGCGCACCGGCGTCGGTACCGGTCGCGCCTGAGAACGAAGGCAAGATCATGCAGCCCACCGCGGCCGAGCAGCCGGGCCTGGGCCCGATGCTTGTCGTGCTGGCGCCGATCACCACCAACATCGCCTCGCCTGCCGGCACATGGATCAGGATGGAGGTGTCCATCGTCTATGACGCGCCGCAGCCACAGGCAATGTCTGATGACATCCACCAGGACCTTCTGGCCCTGGTGCGCACGTTGAAGATGCATCAGATCGAGGGGGCCAGCGGCTACCAGCACCTGAAGGCCGACCTCGAAGAACGCGCCGCGATCCGCAGCCAGGGTCACGCCAAACAGGTACTCATCAGGACATTGCTGCTCGAATGAGAAAGTTCCTTCTCGCCACGGCCATGATCGCGGCCGCCACCTCCATCGCGACGGCCCAGCAACTCGATCTCGGCGGCATCGGCAAGGCTGACGGCACCACCGTAGGCTACATCATCCAGATGTTCGGCCTGCTGACCGTTCTGTCGGTGGCGCCAGGCCTGCTGATCATGGTGACCAGCTTCACCCGTTTCGTCATCGCCTTCTCGATCCTGCGCGCCGGCATCGGCCTGCAGTCGACACCGGCAAACCTCATCCTGATTTCGCTATCGCTGTTCATGACGTTCTACGTCATGGCGCCGACCTTCGATCAGGCCTGGAACACCGGCGTCAAGCCGCTGATGGACAACCAGATCACCCAGACCGAAGCCTTCGACAAGATTTCAGACCCGTTCCGCACCTTCATGCTGCACAATGTGCGTGACAAGGATTTCGACCTCTTCGCCGACCTTGCCCGCGAGCGCGGACAGACCGTTTCGCGTGACACCGTCGACCTGCGCATCCTGGTGCCGGCCTTCATGATCTCGGAGATCCGGCGCGGTTTCGAGATCGGCTTCCTGATCGTGCTGCCATTCCTCGTCATCGACCTGATCGTCGCCACCATCACCATGGCGATGGGCATGATGATGCTGCCGCCGACAGTGGTGTCGCTGCCGTTCAAGATCCTGTTCTTCGTCCTGATCGACGGCTGGAACCTGCTTGTCGGCAGCCTGGTGCGCTCCTTCAACTGACCCTGCCGCGCCGGCTCGAAATCCCAGCAATATATTTTCGATTAACCGTCCGGTTTAGCCCTTTGGTAGGGACTTGCCCGCATATTCGCTCGCAGATGGCGGGTGATCGATTTTGAGAGATCATGGGCATGATGCCGCACCGTCATACCGGTAGAGCCGGTATGTAAAAAATACCTGTAAAATCAAGGTCCGAGTACCATGTCCAGCATCATGACGAACAGCGCCGCATTGACGGCCCTGCAGAGCCTCAACGCCACCAGCAAATCCCTCACCGACACCCAGGCCCGCATCTCGACCGGCTACAAGGTCTCGCAGGCTTCGGACAACGCCGCTTACTGGTCGATCGCCACCACGATGCGCTCCGACAACCAGGCAATGTCCACCGTTTCGGACGCTCTCGGCCTCGGCGCCTCTAAGGTCGACACAGCCTATACCGGCATGAGTAGCGCGATCGATACGATCAACCAGATCAAGACCAAGCTGGTCGCGTCCTACGGCCAGACGGACGCCTCCAAGGAAAAGACCCAGGTCGAAATCGCCGCCCTTCAGAACCAGTTGAAGGCCTACGCCGATGGCGCCACCTTCTCCGGCACCAACATGCTTTCGGTGTCCACTGCGACAGGCACCGCGGCCGACGTTAAGATTGTTTCGGCCTTCAACCGCGACGCGACCGGCGCGGCTTCGATCTCGACGATCGATGTCAATGTGGAAAGCATCAAGCTGTACGATGCCGGCGCGGCACCAACCGCCAAGGGTATTCTCGACACGGCCCGCCTCGGCACCACGGGCGCTGCTGTTGCCACGGCCTCGGCACCGACGTTGGGCGCTGCCGCAGCGGTTACCGACACCTATTCGGTTGCCTCGCTGACTATCTTCTCGGGTGGCACGGCCGCCAGCGATAGCCAGATCGCGCAGCAGATGAACGTCGTCGATGCCGCGCTCAAGGCCATGACCAACGCCGCCACCACGCTCGGCGCCGCCAAGAGCAGTATCGACCTGCAGAAGACCTTCACCTCGAACCTGATGGACTCCATCGATCGCGGTGTCGGCCAGCTCGTCGATGCCGACATGAACAAGGAATCGACCCGCCTCCAGGCCCTGCAGGTCCAGCAGCAGCTCGGCATCCAGGCGCTGTCGATCGCCAACGGTTCGTCGCAGTCGATCCTGTCGCTCTTCCGCGGCTAATCGCATCCGCCAACTTGCACTAAAATCGGGCCGCGCCAAAAGCGCGGCCCGATTTCGTTTGCTCGGACCGCGCGCAACGCTCTGTCGTTAACTCTCGAAAGGCCGCGCTTAACAGGCTGTTAACCATGTCCCGCTAATTATGGTTAACCAATAGCTTACAACGGTTGGCGAATCGGCCCTACTGGCACGATACCACGGTTGAAGCAGGCCTATCCGGCATGTCTGAGCATGTCGGCCTTTGAGAAGGAGCGACTTTCTTGGCGAGTATCATGACCAACGCCGCGGCGTTAACCGCGCTTCAAAGCCTCAGCGCCACCAACAAGTCACTCGAGCAGACACAGGCCCGCATATCGACGGGCTACCGTGTCTCGCAAGCTTCGGACAACGCGGCCTACTGGTCGATCGCCACCACGATGCGCTCCGACAACCAGGCCCTGTCGACGGTGCAGGATGCACTCGGCCTCGGCGCCTCGAAAGTCGACACCGCCTACACCGGCATGAACAATGTGCTGACAACGATCGGCCAGATCAAGACCAAGCTGCTTTCGACCGTCGGCCAGACGGACGCAGCCAAGGCAAAGACGCAGACCGAGATCAAAGCGCTTCAGGCGCAGATGAAGTCGTTCGCCGATGCGGCCACCTTTTCAGGCTCGAACTTCCTAGCGGTGACCTCAAAGCAGGTCGCGGCCGCCAATGACGGCGTCCAGCCCGACTCCCAGATCGTGTCCTCATTCAATCGTTCCTCATCCGGCGCCATCTCGATCGGGACGATCGATATCGATGTCGAGAGCACCAAGCTTTTCGACTACGGCCTCGCCGCCGAGGTCAAGAATTACGGAACCCTCGATCGCCAGACGTCCATCTATTCCACGGGCGCCGCCCAGACCCTGTACGACAACGCCTATGCGGGCGTGATCGCGGGCGGAGGAACGGACATCGCCGCGAACACCGCCGGCCAGACGGCGGCGGGAGCGGTCGCCAAGGTCGACAATATCTCCGCCTACAACCTCGATATCACGGCACCAGGCATTACCGACGACATCATCACGCAGATGGTGAACAGGATCGATAACGTCATGGCCCAGCTGACCGACTCCGCCACCATCCTCGGTTCCGCCAAGAGCAGCATTGACCTGCAGAAGACCTTCACCCAGAGTTTGATGGACTCCATCGACCGCGGCGTCGGCCAGCTTGTCGATGCCGACATGAACAAGGAATCGACCCGGCTCCAGGCACTGCAGGTTCAGCAGCAGCTCGGCGTTCAAGCGCTGTCGATCGCCAACAGCGCCTCGCAGTCGATCCTGTCTCTGTTCAAGAGCTGATCACGGGCGCCACCGGCGCCGTCCTTTCCATCAGATAATCGGGCCGCGCCGCCAGCGCGGCCCGATTTCATTTTCGCACAAGCTTCGAAGACTAGAGTTCCGGCGGACAATCATGCTGGGAGTCGTTGAACCGTGCCGGAACAGATCCAGAGCATCATCTCGAATCTCCGCGGGTTTGGCGTGAAGCGCCTCGCCATGCTGGCGGGCATCGCCGTTCTGGTGATGGGCGTCATCGGCATCGCCTCGGTCTATCTCAACCGCCCCGCCTATGACACGCTCTATGTGGGACTCGACCGCGCCGACGTGAACCAGATCGGCCTGGTGCTGGGCGAAGCCGGCATCGGTTTCGATGTCGGCGCCGATGGAACCTCGGTTCTGGTGCCGGCCGGCACCACCGCTCAGGCCCGCATGCTGCTTGCCGAGAAGGGTCTGCCGACCAGCGCCAATGCCGGCTACGAATTGTTCGACAATGTCGGCTCGCTCGGCCTCACCTCCTTCATGCAGCAGATCACCCGCGTGCGCGCGCTGGAAGGCGAGATCGCCCGCACCATCCAGTCCATATCGGGCATCAAGGCTGCGCGGGTCCACATCGTCATGTCCGAACGGGCCAATTTCCGCCGCGACGAGCAGCAGCCCTCAGCCTCCGTGGTCATCCGCTACGCCGGCATCGACGCCGAGAAGAGCGCCATGTCGATCCGCCATCTCGTCGCCGCCGCCGTTCCCGGCCTGTCGGCAGACAAGGTGACTGTTCTCGATTCCAGCGGCAATCTGCTGGCCGCCGGCGACGATCCTTCCAACACCAGCGCCGCCCGCACGCTCGGCGTCGAGCAGACCGTCGAGGCGCAGATCGGAGACAACATCCGCCGTGCGCTGACGGCCTATCTCGGCCCCGACAATTTCCGCGCCAGCGTCAAGGCCGAGGTCAACACCGACACCCGCCAGACGGAAGAGACCATCTTCGATCCGAATTCCCGCGTCGAACGCTCGGTGCAGTCGGTGCGGGCCAACGAGAACAACAACCAGAAGCAGGCTTCCACTCCGGCCAGCGTCGAGCAGAACCTGCCCGAGACCCAGGCAACCGCCACCGATGGTCCGCAATCCTCCTCGCAGAACGACCGCAGGGAAGAGATCACCAACTACGAGATCAATTCCAAGAAGATCGCCACGGTCTCAAACGGCTACACCGTCACCAAGATGTCGATTGCCGTGGTCGTCAATCAGCAACGGCTGACGGCCATCCTCGGCAAGGACGCCACGCCGGAGCAGATCGCCAAGCGCGTCGCCGAGATCCAGAAGATGGTCACGTCCGCTACCGGCCTTGACGAAAAGCGCGGCGACATCATCGACGTCTCGGCGGTCGAGTTCATCGACGGCCTGGATGGCGAGGCGATCCCGCAGGCGGGAATGCTCGATTCGATCGGCCAGCATGCCGGCACGATGATCAATGCCGGTGCCTTCATCGTCGTGGTGTTCCTGGTCGCCTTCTTCGGCCTGAGGCCGATGGCCGCGGCGCTGACGGCAAAGGCTACTCCGGCCCTGGCAGGTCCCAGCTTCGACGACGTCCAGCGCTCGCTGCCGACGCCGGAGGCAATGGCGGCCACCGACAGTGCCGCGATTGGGAGCTTGCCAGGCACACGCCCAGGCCCCACGCCGCTCGACGATCTTCGCCAGAAGATCCGGCCGGCGCCGCAGGACAGGCTTGCCAGGATGGTCGATCTCAACGAGGAGCGCACCGCGCAGATCCTGCGCAAATGGGCCGCCCAGGAAGTGGCGGTGTAAACCATGCCCTCCGTAGCCCTCTTCGACCTTCTGCCTGATTTCGGGACGCGCGCGCAACGTGCCGGCCAGTCCCGGGCAGCAATCGATCCCGAACACAAGCCCGAGACGCTGGCGCCGCAGGCCGATATCGGCACGCTGATCGCCGAGGCGGTTGCCCAGGCGGAGGCAGCGCTGGAGGTCCGCCTGTCGGCTGCGCATGACGCCGCGCTCGAAGCCGAACGCCAGGCCAATGCCGAGGAAGCAAGGATATTTCTCGAAAGCCTCGGCGACGATGTCGGCAAGGCGGTCTCGTTGCGCATCGATGCCATGGAGGCGCGCGTCACCGGACTTGTCGCCGCCACGGTCGCCCGCATCATCGGCGGCATCGTCAGCGACGATCTGCAGAAACGTTCGATCGAGGCATTGGCCGGCGCCATCCGCGAAGCGGTCGGCGATGCCGAAGCGGTGCGCATCGTCGTGCGCGGCCCGCTCTCGATGTTCGAAACACTGAAGGCGTCGCTCGGACCCCGCGCCGCCAATCTCGATTTTGTCGAGGCGCCAGGCTTCGACCTGACCGTCGCCATCGACGAGGCGGTGTTCGAGACGCGCATGGCCGAATGGTCGACGGTCCTCTCGGAGGTCCTGGCATGAGCGTCGCAGACGCCGACCACGGCCGCCACGAGATCATCATCGTGCGGCGCAGCCATGACGACCATGACGAGGCCCACCATGGCGGCGTCTGGAAGATCGCCTTCGCCGACTTCATGACGGCCATGATGTGCTTTTTCCTGGTCATGTGGCTGATCAATGCCGCCAACGAGCAGACCAAGGCAGCCGTCGCCAGCTACTTCAACCCGGTCAAGCTGGTCGACCGCAATTCGAGCCGCAAAGGTCTTGAGGATCTCGGCGACGGTCCGCGCGCGATCGGGACGACGGCCGACAATCCGAAGAAGGCGACCAACAAGGCCGGCCAGGACGGCGATGGCTCGGCGGACCGCAAAGAAGACAAGCAAGAACTCCCGCAGGCGGAACACTCCGACGAGCACCTGTTCGCAGATCCCTATGCGGTACTTTCAGAAATCGCCACCGACACTGGCGTAATGCAGAATGTCAGTCAGAAGGGTGACGGCGGCGCCCAGGCAGCCGGCCCGGCGACGGGCGCCTCCGGCGGTGCCTCTTACCGCGATCCCTTCGAGCCGGATTTCTGGTCGCAGCAGGTGGCGGCGCCAGCCGCCGAGGCCAGCGCCGAGCGCACCAGGACCGAGGGCGATCCGCTCAAGCCCGGAGATAAGACCGCCGAAACGCAAGTGCTTAAAGTCAAAGCCGTGCCGCCTGTTGCGGCCACCCCGCTTGGGCCGCAGGCAAAGGACGTGACCGGCAAGCAGGCCGCGAACCCTGCCACCGCAATGGCCGGCGAGACCAAACCGGACGGCACCAAGGCCGCCGACGCAGCCAAGGCGGAGCCTGAGGCGCAAAAGGCCGCCAAGCCCGACATCGGCGAGAAGGCACCAACCGCGGCTGCCCTAAAGGCAGCGGCCGACGTCAAGCGGCAGTTGGCCGATGCTTTCAAGCCTGGCGACAAGCTGCACGACGGCGTCTCGGTCGAAGCCACCGACAAGGGGGTCGTCATCTCGATCACCGACCAGCTCGACTTCGGCATGTTCGAGGTCGGCTCGGCGTTGCCGAGACGCGAACTGGTGCTGGCGATGGAGAAGATCGGCCGCATCGTCAACAGCCAGAAGGGCACTATCAGCATCAACGGCCACACCGATGCCCGGCCGTTCCGCAGCGACAGCTACGACAATTGGCGGCTGTCGACGGCACGCGCGCATTCCGCCTATTACATGCTCGTGCGCGGCGGCGTCGACGAACGCCGCATCACCGAGGTTGCCGGCTTCGCCGACCGCCAGCCGAAAATAGCAGCCGATCCATTGGCGGCCGCGAACCGTCGCATCGAGATCCTGATGGCGACCGGCGGATGAAGCGAGCGGCCGTCACCCGCCGGTTGATTGGCCTGCTGCTGCTGGCCGGCGGACACCCGTCGACCGGTTTCGCCCAGGACGCGCTGCAGCCGTATCAACTGGTGCGCTCGCTGCAACTCATCCAGGACCGCATAGCCGCCGGCGATCATGCCGCCCTGCCGATGCAGGCCAAGCTGCTGGAGATGGCGGACGCGCGCCTGCGCGCGGCGAATGCCGAGGACTACAAGGATCCCAAGAACTTTCGGGCCCTGCTTGTCTACGGCATGAGCGGCGGCAACCCGGTGACCGTCGAAGCGGCCACGTCGCGCGCTACGACGGATCCGCAAAGCCTTGCCATCGCCAAAGGCGTGATTGATTACCTCAACGGTCGGCCCGGCGAGGCTATCGAAGCCTTGAGGCCGATCGATCCCATGACGCTGCCTCCGGA
>NZ_RZOL01000760.1:0-1289 GCF_004022985.1 Mesorhizobium sp. M7A.F.Ca.ET.027.02.1.1
GCCGCCTCTCCTTGTCGGCCACCCAATCGGGCATCTCATCGCCGCGCTTCGTGCCGTGCAGCTTGTCCTCCTCCGCATCGGCGGCCTCGGCGGTGGCCAGCCAGCGGTCGACTTCGGCCGTGAGCTCCGCTTCCCGCTTCTTCATGCGCTCATAGCTCATCGCTTTGTGTTTCGACGCGATCTTGGTGCCATCGAGCGCGACGTGCCCGAGCTTCACCAAACCTGCTTTCTCGGCGAGCTTCAACACCTGCACGAACAGCGAGGCCAGCGCCGGCAAGTGCCGCTTGCGGAATTCCGAGATCGTGCGGAAGTCCGGGGGTCGCCCGCCACGATCATCATGAAATCCGCACGCTCCAAGGCCGCCTTGGCGATCCGGCGCGAGGAGTAGAGGCCGCTCGCGTAGCCATGCAAAAGCAGCGCCGTCATCATGCGCGGATCGAACGGCGGCTGACCAAGCACGCTCGTGTAACTGCCGCTAATCGCGGATAGATCAAGCTCCTCCCTCGCCAGCGACACGATCAGCCGAGAGAGGTGGTTCTTGGGCACGTAATCCTGCACGCTCAGCGTTTCCATGACTCGAACCATATCAGGCAGTTTCGGCGAGCTTGTAGGACTAGGTTGTGGACGACGGGGTGGCGATTAACGTCGTCGATGCCGGCCATGATGCGCGTTCTGAGTTCGTGCTTTGACGCCACGTGGATGTGACGCAGGACGGAGCGGGCGAACTTGGAGGAGATATGTGCCGGTCGGGCTTCAATGACGGGGAAGCTGAAGGATTGACTGGTCTGGTTTGCGGGCCGAGCTTGTCGGCCGCTCAATCGAAAGCGTCATTTGAGGCACTTCCTCCCCCGCGTGCAGCTGGAAGACACCCTCGTCCAGTTCCTTGTCCACTTCCGTGAGACGATGGTTGAGGCGAAGGTAGTCCGTCCAGGTCGGCGTGGGGAACGTATCTGTCCATTGCATGGGCTTCTGCAGGTTGCGCTGGAGCGTCCAGTTCCGAGCACCGACGCGGCTATGCACGTGCCGGCGCTCGAGCATGAGGTGGAGAGCCAAGATGACCAGCTTTACGCTAACCGACCTCGGCAACAAATCCGGCGAGGTGGTCGAGGCGGCATACCGAGGGCCTGTCGAGATCACAAAGCGCGGTAAGCGCAGATTTGTGCTTCTGACCGTTGAGCAGTTCGATCGATTGTCGGGACGAAGCGCGCAGCGGGCGTATCGTGTCGAAGACCTTAAGGGAGCCGAGCGTGATGAAATTCTCGCTGGCCTGGACGCCGTCACCTTGAGGG
>NZ_RZOL01000761.1:0-1285 GCF_004022985.1 Mesorhizobium sp. M7A.F.Ca.ET.027.02.1.1
GCACGATGTGACCGACAGCATCGTGCAGGATTTCGGCGCCTATGGGGCGCGCAAACTCGGCGTGGTCGAGCGCAACGGCAGCGTATTTTCGGAGCCTGGGGAATTTCTAGCGAAGATCTTGGCGGGCGCCGATGAGGTGGAAGTCCCGCTCCCCCGAATGAGTTTGGCTGAGGCAATTCCGACGCGGCAACTGCTGTTCGGGCGCGAGGCGATCGAGATCAAGGGGGCAGAGCCCTCTAGTTCGAAATTGGCCGCGATGATCTCCATGAAGGAGTATCCCCCCTACACAACGCCGGGCGGCCTCGACGGGCTTCTTCGCCTGCCTCATGAGATCATCATTACACAGTCCTTCGCCCTGGAGGACCGCGTTGCCGCAATGGGCCAAATCCGCAAGATCGGTCGACAAGTTGTCGGCTCTGACGAAGCGGGCACCTCGGTCGAGCAATCCGTTCACGACGGCATGGACAAGCTGGCACAAGGCGAAGTCGTGTTCGGCGACCATCATCTGACCGTTTGCGTGGTCGCTCGGTCAGTTCCGGAGCTCAACAAGGCAATTTCCGACGTGCAGTCGGAAATGTCGCGTCTGGCGATCATTCCGGTACGAGAGCGTCTGAACATGGAGCCGGCGTTTTGGGCGCAACTGCCGGGGAATTTTAGCTACATCGCACGCAAGGCATTGATCTCGTCGATGAATTTCGCGGGACTGTTTTCGGGGCATAATTTCCCGTCCGGTCAGAAAGACCGGCTGCATTGGAAACGTCCCATCGCCCTGCTCGAGACGACAAGCCAAACAGCCTACTATTTCAATTTCCATGTCGACGACGTGGGAAATTTCACGGTTTTTGGCCCGACCGGCTGGGGCAAGACCGTGGCGATGCCCTTCCTGCTGGCTCAAAGCATGAGGGTCGAGCCTCGGCCGCGCTGCGTCTATTTTGACAAGGATCGCGGCGCGGAAATCTTCGTGCGAGCGCTCGGCGGCCGCTATGAAGTTCTGCAGCCCGGTGTTCAAACCGGGTTCGCGCCCCTGCAGCTGGATGACACGCCGGAAAACCGGTCATTCGTCGATACGTTGCTCCAATATCTGCTGAAGCCTGACAACGGCACGTTGGAGCCCGCCGAGATCCGCGTGATCGGCGATGCGGTCGACCAGATTTTCAGGATTCCGAAAGAGCGGCGCGTCTTTTCGATGCTGCCGGAGGTCCTGCGCGGTCGTTTGCAACCGGGGATGAACGACCTGACACAACGGCTCGAGCCGTGGCTCGACACGAAGAGCAGAGGTTGGCTC
>NZ_RZOL01000762.1:0-1268 GCF_004022985.1 Mesorhizobium sp. M7A.F.Ca.ET.027.02.1.1
CTTGCCGGCTCCGGCCAATTTCGGGCCGATCACCATGATGGTCGGCTCGGCGGTCAGCAGCTTCTTCGCCGCCGCCTTGACCTGATCGAGCGTCACCGCGTTGATGTAACCGGTCCGGCGCTGCATGTAGTCGATGCCGAGATCGTCGAGCTGCAACTCGACCAGCGTCGAGGCGATGGCGCTGGACGAGTCCAGATTGTTGATGGCGTAGGCGCCGATCATGTATTTCTTGGTGGCCGCCAGTTCCGCTTCGGTCGGGCCTTCTTCGGCCAGTCGCTTGACCACGTCGCGGATGATGCCGAGCGTTTCGGACGCACGGTCGGAGCGGGTGCCGGTGCTGACGATCAGCGCGCTGGCGTGGTCCTGGTTGATGAGCGAGGAGTTGACGCTGTAGGCCAGCCCGCGCTTCTCGCGCACCTCCTGGAACAGGCGCGAGGTGAAGGTGCCGCCGCCAAGAATCTCGTTCATCAGCACGGCGGGGAAGAAATCCGCTGCCTTGCGCTTCACGCCGGGAAAAGCGAGCTGCAGGGAGGTCTGCGGCAGGTCGTAGTCGACCTCGATATGCTGCGCCAGCTTCGGGTCGATATCGGCCACTGGCCTCAGCGCCTGGTTTTGCGGCAGGTCGCCGAACACCATGTCGAGCTTCTTCTTCAGCGTCTCCGCGTCGATGGCGCCGACAACGGCGACCCGCAGCCCGCCGCGCGCGAACACCGCTTTGTGCAAGGCATTGAGATCATCGCGCGTGATGGTGGCGATGCTTTCCTTGGTGCCCTGGTCGGAGCGGGAATAGGGATGATCGCCATAAAGCGCTCGCGCCCATTTGTTCTGCGCCACCGTGTCGGGATCGTTTTCGCCGGCGATGATGCCGGACAGGATCTGGGAGCGGATGCGGTCAATCGGCAGCTGGTCGAAGCGCGGCTCGTTGACCGCCAGCCGCAACAGGTCGAATGCCTGGTCGCGCTGCTCGGCCAGCATGCGCATCGAGCCGTAGATGCCGTCGCGGCTCTCGTCGAAGCTCATCTCGGCGCCGGCATCGTCGAGCTTGATCTGGAAGTCTTCACTGTCGAGCGGTCCGGCGCCTTCGTCGAACAGGCCGGTCATCAGATTGGCCAGTCCCTCCTTGCCGACGGGATCCTGCGTCGAGCCGCCGCCGAAAACAAAGCGGATGGCAACGACCGGCACGGAATAGTCCTCGACCAGCCAGGCGGTGATGCCCTTTGGCGAGGTGACGGACTGGATGTCCATGGCCCGCGCGGTGAGTGCCGGCA
>NZ_RZOL01000763.1:0-1262 GCF_004022985.1 Mesorhizobium sp. M7A.F.Ca.ET.027.02.1.1
AAGGGGTAGTGCGCGCGGGTATCGGCATCGTCGGTGAGCACCAACGTGCAGGATCGCGGTCCCCTCTGCGCCCAGGCGAACGGCTTGTCGCGCGCGAAGCCGTGCTGGGTCATCGGATAGGTCCGGCCGCGATGGCGCAGTTGGTCGCCCGCCAGCCGCCCCACGATTGGAAACAGCACCGGCGAGTGACGCCGCCATTCCGGACCGGCCTGCCACAGAAACTCTGTGCCGTCGGCATCGCGTAGGGAGACAAGTTCGGCGCCCTGCCCGACAACAGTCGCCGAGATGCCGTCACCGTGAAGCGTCAGGCTGTCCTGTTCCATGCGTCCTCGCGGCTATCTGGCGTGGCCGGTAGGCTAGCAAAAGGGGACGTGCGAACTCAAGAGCGGCAGATTTACATCGCGTCTCAGTCAGCCGCGATGAACGATCCACCGCACATGGCAAATGCTGCCTCAAATAAAAAACCGTGGCCGGAGGTTTCCCTCCGGCCACGGTAAGTTGCGAAATGTTGCCTGCTACGGTCCGGATTACTCGCGTTCGCCGGTAAAATTCAGCAGCAGCTGGAAGATGTTGATGAAGTTCAGATAGAGCGAGAAGGCGCCGAAGACGGCAAGTTTCTGGCGCGATTCTGCGTCGAAATTCTCGGCATACTGTTCTTTGATCGTCTGCGTATCCCAGGCGGTCAGGCCGATGAACACGGCGATGCCGATCACCGAGATGGCGAACTGCAGCGCGGTCGAGCCGAGGAAGATGTTGACGATGCTGGCGATCACCACGCCGATCAGGCCCATGATCAGGAACGACGAGAACTGGGTCAGGTCGCGCTTTGTCGTGTAGCCGTAGAGACTGGTGGCGCCGAACATGGTGGCGGCGATGAAGAAGGTGCGCGCGATGCTGGTTCCGGTGAAGACCAGGAACACGGAGGCGAGCGACAGGCCCATGACCGCGCAGAAGGCCCAGAACATCGCCTGGGCACTCGCCGCCGACATGGTCTGCATTTTGAACGAGAACAGCAAGACGAAGGCGAGCGGTGCCAGCATCACCACCCATTTCAGCGGGCTGGAGAAGATCGGCACGTAGAGCGCCGGCGTCGATGAGATCATGAAGGCGACGAGGCCGGTGACCACCAGGCCGACGCCCATGTAGTTGTAGACGCGCAGCATATGCTGGCGCAGGCCCTCGTCGAAGATGGCTCCGGTTTGGGCGCCGGCGCCGACGCGATATCCCAGATTGGGGGTGTTCATTTGCGTTCTCCTTTGTGA